>JAJAZE010000135.1 GCA_026785925.1 Pyrinomonadaceae bacterium | reverse complement strand
CTCGGAACGGTAACTTTTAATAATCTGACGATTACCAACGGATCTTCCGCTTTCAGCGGCGCCGGCACAGGCGCGGGCATCGGCATCAACAACGGTAGTGCTGACTTTCCGGCGGCATTTGTTCCGGTCGTCATTAACAATGTGCTTTTCAAAAATAATTTCGGCTTCGTTAATCCCGGCGGCGGCATCGGATGCGTGCGGTCAGGCAGTATAACGGTGAATAACTCGGTTTTTACGGGAAATGCCGCAAACAACGGTGGTGCAATATCTAGCGGCAGCGGGATCGGACAATGCTCGGTTACAATTACTAATTCGTCGTTTTACGAAAACCAGATAAACGGCGCCGGTTCTCCTCAGACAACAATTTCTTTCGGCGGCAATCCCGGTACTGCGATATACACGATTAGCGGCTCGTCTTTTTATAACAACGGCAATGGTGCGGGATTCTACACCGTACGTATGGAATCTTCTGCAACAACTAACACGATTACGAATACGACATTTTCTAACAATCGAAACGTCGGCGCGACAGTTCTCCTTTCACTGGGAGCGTGGACGATGACGAATGTTACTATTTCCAAAAATACGGCGACAAGTGATAATGTTCCGGCAGGTATTAATCTGGGCAACGGGTCAATTCTCAATATGGGCAATTCAATTCTCGCGGGCAACACCAGTCCTGGCGGGGAAAATAACATCTCACAATTCGATTCCGGAGGAGGAATGGGTCCATTCGTTTCGCAGGGCTACAACATTATCGGAAACAGCTTTCAACCGCTCGTCATTACCGGCAATACGACGGGAAATTTGCTCGGCGTTAATCCTTTGCTCGATGCCACCGTTCGCAACAACGGCGGCGCGACTCCGACGCTCAATCTGCGTCCGGGCAGTCCGGCGATTGACGCGGGCAACCCGACGACTTTCCCTGCTACCGACCAGCGCGGCATCACGCGCCCGCAGGACGGCGACGGCAACGGCACTTCGCGTTCGGACATCGGCGCGTTTGAAAAGCGTGTGACTGACATTCTCCCGCCCGCTTTCGATTTCGACGGCGACCGCAAGGCGGACGTTTCCGTGTTTCGCCCATCGAACGGAACTTGGTATCTGCTCAATTCGCAAGCCGGATTCAGCGGCTTGGCGTTCGGACTTTCCACCGACAAACTCGTTCCCGCCGATTATGACGGCGACGGCAGAACCGACATCGCCGTCGTTCGCAACGGCATCTGGTATCTGCAAAGAAGTTCTTTAGGTTTCACCGGCATCGTGTTCGGCGACGGCAATGATATTCCCGTTCCGGCTGATTACGACGGCGACGGACGCGCCGACATCGCCGTTTTTCGTCCTTCAAACGGCACTTGGTATTTGCAAAGAAGCACTCTCGGCTTTACCGGCATCGCCTTCGGACAAAACGGTGATAAACCGGTGGCGGCGGATTATGACGGAGACGGCAGAGCGGATGTGGCGGTTAATCGAAACGGCATCTGGTATCTGAATCGTTCGCAACTCGGATTTACCGGCATTCAATTCGGAGATTCTAATGACAAGTTAGTTCCCGCCGATTACGACGGTGACGGCAAAGCGGACGTGGCAGTCTTCCGACCGTCGAACGGCGTATGGTATTTGCTGCAATCAACGGCGGGATTTACGGGCATCGCGTTCGGCTTCGGAACTGATTTGCCAACCGCCGCCGATTATGACGGCGACGGCAAAGCCGATGTCGCGGTGTTCAGAAGCGGAACGTGGTATCTGAACCGGACGACGCAGGGCTTTACCGGCATCGCGTTCGGTGCGGCAACCGATGCGCCGATTCCCAACGCTTTTGTGCGGTAGAGTGCGTTTCAAATCAACATTAAACGGAACTTTGAAAGTCTGAAATGAAATTCGTTTTACCTCACAAAAAGAAACCGCCGATTTTACAAAGTCGGCGGTTTCTTTTTGTGTTTCGCTGTGAAAAAAATTATTTATAAATTTCGACGACCGGCTTGCCGTTCGCGTCAATATAGGCGCGATACATTCCTTCGGAGTTGAACGAGATTCCGATGTTGCCGAATTTATCAATGGCGATGACACCTCCGTCGCCGCCCAATTTTTTGACTTTTTCTAACGCCGCGTCCGCCGCCTGCTGAACCGGAGCGGCGCGATACTGCATTTGCGTCGAGATGTCCCGCGCCACGCCGAGACGAATAAAGTATTCGCCCCAGCCGGTCGCCGAAACCGCGCAGGTTTCGTTGTCGGCGAAAGTTCCCGCGCCGATGATCGGAGCATCGCCGACGCGCCCGAATTTTTTGTTCGTCATTCCGCCGGTCGAAGTTCCCGCCGCCAAATTGCCGTTTTTATCGAGAGCGACCGCGCCGACCGTGCCGAATCTGTTTTCAGATAATCTTTGGGTTTCGGTCATTCGTTCGAGCAGCGGATTTTCGCCGTTCAAACTCTGGAGTTTCGGTTTTTGATTTTCCTTTTCTTTTTCTTCTTTGAGAATTTTTTGCAGCGCGTCGAAGCGTTCCTGCGTGAAAAAGTATTTCGGGTCAACGAGTTCGATTTTCTGCTCGGCGGCGAATTTCTCCGCCCCGTCGCCGACCATCATCACGTGCGGCGATTTTTCCATTACGGCGCGCGCCAAACTGATCGGGTTTTTGACGCGATGCACACCGGCGACCGCGCCCGCCGATAAATCCTTACCGTTCATAATTGACGAATCGAGTTCGTTGATACCGTCGTGATTGAAAACCGCGCCTTTGCCCGCGTTAAAAAGCGGCGAATCTTCCAACATTCGGATGGCGATTTCCACCGCGTCGAGCGATGATTTGCCCGCCTGCAAAGCCTTGTAACCGGCGACGACGGCTGCTTCGAGCTGCTTCCGATATTCAAGCTCTTTTTCCGGTGACAGACTTCCCTTTTTAATTACGCCCGCGCCGCCGTGAATCACGAAACCGAGTCGCGGATTTTGCGGCGACTGCAATTGTTTGACTTCGGCGAATCCGCCCTTTTGTCCAAAAGTTGCAATTGGTGTAATTAACAGCAGTGAAATTAACAAAAACGACAGTGATTTTTTCATACTTTCTCCAACATTCGACCGGAACTTTTTTCTGTTTTGAAATTAGATTAACACAAAAGTCACCGGCAAATTAATCAGCGATTCGCGCCATCGCGCTTAGACTTTGCAATTTTGTCAGTTTTCGGCTACTTTATTAGGCAAAACCAAACTACCAAACAAATCTACCGGCGGAAAAGACGTATTTTTCCGGTTCATTCAGAGGAATATACTATGAGCATTTATTTTTATCGAATGTTGATCGGCGTTCTGCTTGGCTGCGCGTTTTGGGCAGCGGAGGTCAAAGCTCAGGAAGGGAAAATTCCAATTGATAAAGCGGTCAGCGACCCGCGCATCCCGACCGAGAAAAAACCAGCGGCTCAAACCAGCCCGGATTATAAATACTCGCCGCTCGAAATCGCTGTTTTCGAGGAAATCAATCAAGCCCGCTACAACCCGCAGATATACGTCGGCTTTTTGGAAGATTATAAAAAAGCGACCAAAGGAAATTTGATTTCGCTGCCGAACAAATTCACTCTCCAAATGATTGAAGGCGTAACGGTTATTGACGAAGCCATCGGTGAATTAAAGATCGTCCCAAAACTCGAAATTTACGAAATCTCCGAAAAACTTTCCGCCGCCGCCAAATTACAACTGCTGGATTTGCAGGAAAATCCGGCACTCGGACACATCGGTAAAAACGGCAGCAATCTGAAAACGCGGTTAGCTCAATTTTGCCGGATCGAAGGGAAAGCCGGCGAAAATATCTGTTTTCGAGGCAGTGCCGCCCGCGATGTGGTGATGACTTTTATCATTGACGACGGCGTAAAATCTCGAATGCACCGGCGTAATGTTTTCAGTCCGACGTTCAAAAAATTCGGTGTCGCCTGCGGAACGGATAAAAATAAACAGGCGGTCTGCGTGACGGTTTTTGCCGAAAATTTGAAGGACAAAGATTCTACTCCAAACCTCGTCGAGTTTTAATCAGTGTTGAAGTTAGAATCGCCGAATTGATTTTACAACGGCGGTTCCGCCTAACGTATTCAATAGACCCTTTGGATAAATCAAAGCGAGAAATGACTAAACGCAGATAAACGCGGGTGAGTGCCGATTTTACTTGTTTTATCCGCATTCGTCCGCGTTTATCTGCGGCTAATTCCACATACGCAAAAGGTTTATTGTGTTTGTTTTGCGCCGACTATCAAAATGTCCAGCGGCTTTGCCAGATTCGGATCCAATTTTCTTAATTTATCCAAGGCTTTTTTCGCTTCCTTGACGTTGCCGCGACGGAATTGCGCTTCACCGAGATTATAGTAACCGATGGCGTATTTATCGTTCAGTGCGACCGCTTTTTCAAACTGCTTGACGGCGTTGTCGTAATCGTTCGTTTTCCGGTAAGCAATGCCGAGTTCGTTAATCGCAAAGAGCCAGCTTTTACGCGCGTCGGTGGCGCGTTTCAAAACTTCGATTGCCGCCGGAAATTCGCCTAAATCATTAAACGTAATACCGAGATTCAAATTCGCGGGCGCAAAGTTCGGATTCGTCGCCAAGGCTTGCTGCAAAGCGGTTTTTGCCAGCAGTAATTTAGTTTTAGCGGCTTCGGGAAGTTTCGATTTCAAATCCATTTGCGCCGAATTGTAATAAGCCCAGCCCAAATTCGTGTAATCAATGTGGTCGGCACTCAAGGCAATCGCTTCGTTCAGACGCAGCACCGCGCTGTCCCACTTCCGAACTTTGCCCAGACAAAATCCCCAATTACTGTAAAGTTCCGCATCATTTTTGATGAAAATCGCCGCCAGCCCGTATTCGCCGTTGGCTTCGCCGAAGCGTTTCAATTGCCGATAGGCATCCGCTAAATTGGCGTGCGCTTCGCCGCTGTCATTTTTCAAACGGTTCGATTCTTTGTAAGCGGCAATCGCTTCTTCGTAATTTCCCTTTTCATAATTGACCGCGCCGAGATTAAACCAGCCGTCAACGTAAGTCGGTTTGAGCCGGACGGCTTCCTTAAATTCGGCGATGGCTTCGACTTCGCGGTCAAGTTTGTCCAGAGCCTCGCCCAGCGACAGCCGCGCTTCAGGCATTATCGGATCGAGTTTGGCGGCTTGCGCGAAAGCGATTCGGGCATCTTCGTAGCGATTTTGTTTGTAGCGCACTAAACCTAGAAAATACTGTGTCGTCGCGTCGTTCACATCGGCGGCAAGTGCTTTGGAAAGAAAATCGTCGGCGCGGGCGACATCGTTTTTTTGATAATACAAAATGCCGAGCGGCGCGTAGATTCCGGTCAGGTTATTATCCAGAGCCAACGCTTTTTCGTAACTGGCGATAGCTTTTTCGTTGTCGTTGAGCGCGTCGTAAATTTCGCCCAAACCGGCTTGAGCCACCGAATTTTTGTCATTCAATTCAATCGCTTCGTTAAATAATCCGCGCGCTTCCTGAACTTTTTCTTTCTCCAGCGAATCGCTGGCGAGCGCGGCGAGCGCGTCGCTCAAACCGAATTTCGCGTCGTTGTTTTTCGCGTCGAGGTCAATCGCGTCACGATAGGCTGCAATGGAGTCATTAAGCTGATTTTGCTCGTAATAATACTGTCCGCTGCCGGTCAGAATCACCGAGGCTTCCTTATCGGTTTTTCGTTTAAGGTCAGCTACGACCACTTGCGGCGCGGCGATTTTGATGCGTTGGCGGCGGGTCGTCACCACTGCCAGCGTTTCATATTGGCGGCGAATTTTCTTTGCCGCCACGACGCGCTCCGTTTTGGTGCGCTTGGTTTTGTTGCTTGAAACAAATTTTTTCTGCGCCGTGCGTCCCGAACTCCGAAAAACAAAAACGCTCGCGCCCAGAGATAAATCTTCGTTCGGCGGCAAATCCTGCCCGATAATCAAAAAACTGCCGATCAGAAAAGTCCAAATTGTAAAAAACGTCAATATAATTCTAGGAAACTGCTTTTGAAAATTCATTTTTAGCCTCTCGAAATGTAGTTTTAATGTTTAGCTTTGTCAGGGCGGCGAACTTTATTTTATGATGCGTTCTTTTGGTGACGCTTCAACACTTCAAATTTGCTGTCGGCGTAAAAACGGCTTGTTCACCTTCATAAACAAGCCGTCGTCAAATTAAATTCTCTCTAACGCCAACCGGCAGTTGAAATCAATGCTGAAATACCTGAATTTTAACTCTGCGCTCTTTGCGTCTCAGCGTGAAATTTCTTTTTAATTTCAAAGCGCATAAATCGCCAGGGAAAAACTTTTCAAAACCACCAATCTTTTAACTGCTAAACAGGTAAGCAAAAGTTTGTAAGATTTTGTTCTTCGTTCAGAGTCCAAACTTCAGTTTGCCTTTCCGCCGCGCTTCGCTGGCGGAAACACACGCTCAAGCGTGGACTCTGAACGAAGAGCAAAATACCGCGAGACTTTTTACTTACCTGCTTGACTCGCATTCCAGTCAATTCTACCGGACAAACGCATTCGGAATCGGTAAATCTTCGGTAATTCCGAACTGCGTTCCGACAAATCCCTGCGTCGAACGAAGCTGATACCACACGCCGTTTGACGGGCGAAAAACCGTAATGTCCGCTCGTCCGTCGCCGTCGTAATCCGCCGCCGCCGGTTTGTCGGTTGAGTTGCCGAACTGCACACCGGTGAATCCGAGTGCGCTTCGCAAAATATACCAGGTTCCAATTGCCGGACGATAAACCGCCAAATCAGTTTTGCCATCGCCGTCGTAATCCGCCGGGACGACCAAATCGCCGTCTTGTCCGAACTGCTGCCCGACTTGCTGACCTTGCGCGTTGATGCGATACCACACGCCGTTTGTCGGGCGGAAAACCGCAATATCAGCCGTGCCGTTGCCGTCGAAATCTCCCAATGTCGGTTTGTCGCCCGCTTGTCCGAACTGCACGGTCACGACTTGCCCGTTGGAACTGTTGAGGCGATACCAAGTCCCGTTTGACGGTCGCCAGACGGCGATGTCCGCCTTGCCGTCACCGTCGTAATCTGCCGGCACGGGCAAATCCGTCGCCAACCCGAACTGCACGCCGGTAAATCCGAGCGCACTGCGCTGGATATACCAAACGCCGCCGCGATACACCGCCAAATCGGTTTTGCCGTCACCGTCGAAATCCGCCGGAGCGATGACATCGCCGCTCGCGCCGAACTGCTGACCGGCTTGCTGATTATTAATGGAGTTTAGCTGATACCAAACGCTGTTTGACGGGCGAAACACCGATAAGTCGGCTTTCCCGTCGCCGTCAAAATCATACGGCGTTCTTGCCGCTGCATCATTTAACAGGCGGGCGACGGATACCGCGCCGACATTGTTGAAGGTCAGGAAATTGCCGCCGACCAAAATTTTCCCGTCGGATTGCAGAGTCAGCGAACGAACCATATTGCTAAAGCCTTCGCCCGTGTTAAAACTCGTGTCGCGCGTACCGTTGGTATTTAGCCTGGCGATTCTTCTTTGCGTCACGCCGTCGAGCAGCGTGAACCCGCCGCCGATGATAATTTTCCCGTTCGGCTGAATGCGAAACGCCTCAAGCCCGCCGTCGGAGGTCGGCGGAACGAATTCCGTGTCGAGCGTCCCATTGACGTTCAAACGGGCGATGTAACTGCGCGTCGCGCCGTTGACCGTATTAAACGCTCCGGCGATGACGACTTTGCCGTCCGACTGCGCCGCCACGTCATAGACCCGATTGTTCGCGCCGCCAAACGGGTTGAAAATCGCATCCAAACTCCCGTCCGCGTTCAGGCGGGCGACTCTGCCGCGCAGTGTGCTGTTGATAGCCGTGAAATCTCCGCCGATGAGAATTTTTCCGTCCGGCTGTGCGAAGAGTTTTAGAACAAAGTTGTTCGCCGCCACCGTCTGGAAGGTCGAATCGAGCGAGCCGTCCTGATTGAATCGCCTGACTTCGGGATTTGCGAAATAGCCTGACGCGATAATCTTCCCGTCCGGCTGCACGATAACATCGTAAAAAACGCTATTGCTCGGAACAGCGGCGTTGAAAGTCGTGTCGAGTGAGCCGTCCGGGTTGAGTCGTATGAATCTTCCTTCAAAACCTCCGACGACCAGAACTTTTCCGTCCGACTGTAAGGCGATGCCGTTAACGGTTGGCGCGACGACTTGATTGACCAATATCGGATTAAAAGTCGCATCGGGAGTGCCGTCGGCGTTAAAGCGGGCTAAACTTTTTCGCTCTAAATTACCGACTGCGCCGAAGCCACCGGCGATCAGAATTTTCCCGTCCGGCTGTTGAATGATTTCCGTCACCGAACCGGCTACGCCGATTAAAGTCCTGAAAGCAGAATCAACCGTTCCGTCCGCGTTCAGACGAAGCGCACCCAAAGTGCCGATGACCACAATTTTCCCGTCGGGCAGCGGCAGAACGTCGTTCACCCGATTTAAGGGGTTGATGTCGGTGAAATTAAAACCGGCATCAACCGTGCCATCATTTTCAAGCCGCACGACCAAACGGCGCGGCAAACCATTGAAGGTTTGGAAAGAACCGGCAACGAGAATTTTCCCGTCCGCGCCGATTTCAATGTCATAAACCGCTCCGTCCGACGTGGCATTAAAAGTTTCGTCGAGCGTTCCGTCGGCGTTCAAGCGAGCCAGTTTCACTTTTGACTGGTTGTTGACGAAGTTGAAACTGCCGCCGATTAAAATTTTCCCGTTCGGCTGCGCTTTGAGCGTGAAAACGGTTTGTCCGCCAGGGGAAACGAATGCATTGGCGAACGTCGCGTCGTCGCTGCCGTCCTGGTTAAATCGTTTGAGAAATACGCCATCGGCACTGCCGCCCGCCGCGCCCACAATTCTTCCGTCGGGCAACGCTTCAATATCCAGCAGCGGGACGTTCAAATTCGATGGCGGCGCAAACGTATCATCGTTCGTGCCGTTGGCATTCAGTCGCGTCAGATTCGTCCGGCTACCCCCGCTCGCCGAATACTGAAAATTTCCGCCGACCACAATTTTGTCGTCGGCTCGGACAATCAAATCGTCAACCCGATTGAAGTTGACGTTAGTCGGCGGCGTAAAACTCGTGTCGCGGGTGCCGTCAACATTCAGCCGAACGACGTTCAGCCCGTTTGCGCCTAAAGATTCGCCGCCGACGATGATTTTCCCGTCCGACTGAAAACCGACAGCGCGTATCGTTCCGCCGAGCGTCGGGTTAAAAAATGCGTCAACCGACCCGTCAGCGTCCAACCGCACGAAAGAAGGTTTGTAAATCCCGTTGACGACTTGGAAAGATCCGCCGACGAGAATTTTCCCGTCCGTTTGCCGGGCGACAACCAACGCTTCGCCTCTCGGCTGTAGAAAAGCTCCACCGTTAAAGGTCGGGTCAATCTCGCCCGCCGCTTGAACAGTTGAAAATGAAAATAAAGCAATTAACACTAATTGCGCCG
>JAJAZE010000134.1 GCA_026785925.1 Pyrinomonadaceae bacterium | reverse complement strand
GATGTCCGCCTGCGCGTCCGCGTCGTAATCGCCGACGACCGGAATGTCGCTCGCCGCGCCGAATTGAACGGCGCGAAACTGTCCGTCGGTGCTTCGCAGATAATACCAAAAGCCGCCGCGATAAACTGCGACATCTGATTTACCGTCACCGTCGAAATCTGCTAACAGCGGCACGTCGCCCGCTTGTCCGAATTGGACGGCGGCGAAAGTAATGTTTCCCGGTTGAATCGGATTGCTATACAAAATATACCAAGTCCCGTTTGACGGGCGAAAAACCGCGATGTCGGCTTGTCCGTCGCCGTTAAAATCGCCCGGTCTGGGCAAATCTTCCGCCGCACCGAACTGAACGCCGCGAAATTGGTTGTTGGACGACTGCAAAATATACCACGTTCCGCTCGAAGGTCGGAAGACGGCGTAATCGGTTTTGCCGTCGCCGTCGTAATCGGCGGGCGCGAGTTTGTCGGTTGACGCGCCGAATTGTGCGCCGCTGAAATTACCGCTGAAACTGTCGAGTTGATACCAGAAGCCGCCGCGAAAAACGGCGATTTCCGCTTTGCCGTCGTTGTTAAAATCGCTGAACGTGCCGCCGTTGCGGAGCGAAGTTTTCAGTTGAACGACGGTTGCACGATAGGGGAAGCTTCCGAAAGCACTGCCTGCAAAACCGGCGGCAACGATTTTGCCGTTTGGACGAATTGAAATTCCGCCGTAACTAATACCTCGATCTGTGCCAACAACCGGAAATGGGGTAAGGTATCTTCTCGACGGCAAAATACCACGCAGACTCAAACTATCCGCGACATCTTCGCGGAGTCGCGCAAACGAGCGGTCGAGCGAACCGTTGGCGTTGAAACGAACGATATCTCCGTTATTGGTTGTGCCGATAATTTTGCCGTCCGGCTGCGTTTTCAGGCTCGAAATAATCCCCGTATCATTATTATTACCTGTTCCATCATAGACAATTCTACCGTTCGTGCCGAAAGTGGTATCGACCGTCAAATCGCCGTTGTAACGAATCAGCGTCGGAGTGCCGCCACTGTTTAGATTGCCGCCGACTAAGATTTTATTACTGCGGAGCATCGTTATCGAACGTGCCTCGCCAAAAACATTGGCACTCGATTCGAGAAAACCGCCGCCCGAACTTCCCGTGAAAGTTTTCCATCTGGCAGGGGAAAAAACTTGCGGATTTGAAGACACGAGGGTTACTTGATAGCCGACCGCAATGAAATCGCCGTTCGAGAGCAAATCGCCGTCGTAAATTCTCGTCGTGCCGTAGCCGTTGGTCGGATTGCCCGTCGTATCAACGAGCGACACGATATTTTGCAAAGTTCCGTTGGTCGAATAAACCGCCACAAAACTTTTGTTTCTCGAACCATTTAAAGCGGGAGTCGTGTCGGAACTGTTGTAACCGAAGACAAAAATTCTGCCGTCCGGTGCAATTTGAATTTTGACGGGAATTCCGCCGAAACCGACGGTCGCTCCATTTACCGTATTTGTGCCGGTCAGCGTAAAAACTTTGCCCGGATCAACCGTATTATTGTTTCCCGGAAAATTCGGATTACCGTAGTAAGAGAAAACGGTGTTGCCGCCGAAACTCGTGTCGAGCGTCCCGTTCGCGTTATAGCGAACTAGACACAAATCAGTGCCGAGCGGCGTGCCGCCCGGGACAACCGTGTCACCGACGCCGCACGACGAGGCAAGGATAATCTTGCCGTCCGCAGGCTGAACCTTCATCGCGTATAACGAATTTACCGATCTTTGGTTTAAGCCCGGTCCCCAGCGATAAAAAGTCGTGCGGGCTTCGCCGTTCGTGCCGAAAGTCGGATCAACCGAACCGTCGGCATTTAACCGCCGGACGAGAAAATCGAAAACATAGTTTCCTCCTCCAGTGTGAATGCCTACGTGACCGGCGGCAATGATTTTTCCGTCGGCAAGAATCTCGCTGGCACCGAATTGTCTTCCCTCATCACCCAGATTGGGATTTGGCAGAGGCAAAGTCGGGAAAGCATCTTGATAAATGCCCGTGTTGTTTATCCCCCAAGTCGTGTCCAATCCGCCTTGCTGCCCGAATACCGTTTGTCCGAATGCCAAAATCGCCAGAATCAAAATCGAAAAAGTTGTGTTTAATTTATTTTTCATTTTCTTACCTCAATTTGAAATAGAATTTGTTCTTTGTATCTAATTGCGGAAAGCCGGTTGAAGAACGGACATTCAAAAACGATTTATAAATGCAGAAGCCCGCACGAAGTAAGGGCGCAATCGGTAAATGAAGCCACACTTGACGAAGTGCGTGTTTCTACAAAAAAATCATTTTCCGTCCGCCGATCTAAAATCTCGTATCGTTAGCGTTTGCCCAAATGCGGGCATAAACGGGGTCGTTGAAACCTGCCGGTAAAAAGCTGTTGACGATGCCCTCGAAATTTTCGCCCAAAACTTTAAAGGTTTCGCCGTAATGCTTGGCGACCGGAATTTTTACGAGAATCGCCGACAAAGCGATGAATAAATTTCCGAAGGCTCTGGCTTGCGTCGCGCTGCTCAATTTCGTTTCCGGCTTTTCCAATATCTGAAGAGCTTCACATAGCGCGACGGCATCTCGATAATAAGCGCAGAAATCACCGCACTGATTGATTTTTCCAATCAATCCCATAATGTTGGCGTGAACACGCTTCGGAATGAGATATTTTGTTCCGACCTCATAATACGAATAGGTATCAGCCGCCTGCTTTACCCTTTGCAGTGTTTTAATAAAATTTTGTTTATCTAATTTTTCCCACGGATTCCAATGCGCCATAATTAATTTCTCCTTTAGTTTTTTTTTGCAGTAACGTAGACATATTAGAATTTGAAAAATCAAATTCTGAATCTAAATTTGTGTCTTCGATAATTAACTGCGGAAAGAAAATTGAAAAACGGACATTTTTGTAATGCCTTAGTCATAAGTTTTAGCAACTGTTTTAGCGACTAGAGCGCAAGCGTCCCCGCTTGCAATGAGCGCGAGAGCGCGAAAATAAGGTTTGACATCACGCGCCATCAATTATTAACGGGCGTTTTCGCGTCGAAGCGACGCTCATTGCAAGCGGGGACGCTTGCGCTCCAGTCAGAACTTTTTACTGAGGCATTACACATTTTTACGAAAAAAACTTTTAATTCTGAGAATTTAAGGTAAAATCGCTCTGAAAGATTTTGTCGAATTATGGAAGTTCACGATGTAACGGGAATTTTGCAGGAGTGGCGAGGCGGCGACAAAAGCGCGGCGGAGCGGCTTTTTCCGCTTGTTTACGAAGAACTTAAAAGACAGGCGCGAAGGTATTTGAGCCGCGAACGCAGCGACCACACTTTGCAGCCGACGGCTCTGGTTCACGAAGCGTATCTGCGAATGGTTGACCAGACGGTTTTGTCGGCGGAAAACCGAACGCATTTTTTCGGTATTGCCTCGCGCGTGATGCGGCAGATTCTGGTTGACCACGCCCGAATGCACAATGCCGAAAAACGCGGCGGCGCGGCACAGCGATTTTCTATTGAAGATTTGGACATTTTACCCGAACAATCCGCCGCCGATATTCTCGAATTAGACGAAGCACTCCAAAAACTTGAAGCGATTGACGAGCGCAAATGCCGCGTCGTTGATATGCGCTTTTTCGGCGGCTTAAATGAAACGGAAATCGCCGAAGTCTTGGGCGTGAACGAAAAAACCGTGCGGCGCGATTGGCAGTTCGCCAAACTCTGGCTGTTCCGGGAACTGTCGCAGGGCATTTAGTTTTTTTTAAAACTTAGCCACGAATAGCACGAATAACACTAATATAAGACTTTCGCTTGAAAACACATAACTGCTTGAGTCCAAAGAACTTAACCAAAATACAGACTTTTAGCTAAGTGTCTATTTTTCAATAACTTAGTCATCCCCAAGCGAAAGTCCTATAATAATGAAAATCATTAGAAGTTTGTATTATTCGTGCTATTCGTGCCATTCGTGGCTAACTTCTTTTTATGAATCCCTATTGGCAGAAAATCGAAACGGCGATTGAACTCGCGCCCGAAATTCCAATCGAAAGGCGCGGCGAATGGCTCGCCGAATTTTGTGCCGGAGACGCAGAATTAAAAGCGGAAATCAAATCTTTGCTCGCCTTTGAAAACGAATCCGAAAACTTTCTCGAAAAATCAGTTTCATTTTACGCCGTCGAAATTCTTCCCGATGAAGATGCCAACGCCGCAGGCAAACAGTTCGGCAATTATACAATCGTCCGCGAGATCGGGCGCGGCGGAATGGGCGCGGTTTTTTTAGCGATGCGCGCCGACGGCGAATTTGAACAGCAAGCCGCGCTGAAAATCGTGCGGCAAACTATTATTGATGCCGAAACCGAACGTCATTTTCGGCGCGAGCGGCAAATTCTCGCGTCGCTCAATCATCCGAACATCGCCAAACTGCTTGACGGTGGTGTCAGCGCGGCGGGCGAACCGTTTTTGGTGATGGAATTTATTGAGGGCGAACCGCTGATTGATTACGCGGAAAAAGAGCATTTATCAATCGAAGAACGCTTGCGGCTTTTTGTGAAAATCTGTTCGGCGGTGCAGTATGCTCATCGAAATTTAATTGTTCACCGCGACCTCAAGCCGTCAAATATACTGGTCGGTGAAAACGGCGAGCCGAAGCTGCTCGATTTCGGTTTGGCGAAAGTTCTCGATTTCGAGGCGAACGATTTGCAAACGGCAACCGCGTTTCGGGCGATGACACCGGCTTACGCATCCCCGGAACAACTGCGCGGCGAAGCGATGACGACCACTTCGGACATTTACAGTCTCGGCGTGGTTTTGTATGAATTGCTGACCGGCGCTCGCCCGTTCGATTTTAAAACGAACAAATTTGATGAAATTGTCCACCGCGTTTCAACCGACTCGCCGACTCGCCCGTCGTCCGTCCGAAGTCCAAAGTCGGAAAACGAAAATCCAAAATCTAAAATCCAAAATCCAAAATCTCTGATTGGCGATCTGGACAATATAATTTTGACGGCTTTGCGGAAAGAGCCGGAGCGTCGTTATCAATCGGTCGAAGCGTTTGCCGACGACATCGAGCGGCATCTGAAAGGTTTGCCCATCGCGGCGCGTCCGAATACATTTTCATACCGCGCCGAAAAATTTATCAAGCGCAATCGCTGGAGCGTCGCGGCGGGCGTTTTAATCGGGCTGAGTTTGCTCGGCGGCGCGGCGGCAACCGTCTGGGAATCGCGCCGCGCCGAAACGGAAAAAGTTCGGGCGGAAAAACGCTTTAACGAAGTGCGGAAATTGGCTAATTCAAATTTGTTCGAGATTCACCCGAAAATCGAAAATTTGCAGGGCGCGACCGAAGCGCGGGAAATTCTCGTCAACCGTGCGCTGGAATATCTTGACAGTTTGGCGGGCGAATCCGACAGCGACGCGGAACTGCAAAGGGAACTCGCCGCCGCGTATGAAAAAGTCGGCGACGTGCAGGGCAGAACCAACCAGCCGAATCTCGGCGATATGAAAGCGGCTCTGGAAAGTTATCAAAAAGCCCGCACAATGCGCGAAAATCTGCTGGCGAAAGATACGGGAAACGCCGCCAAACAAAGCGATCTGGCGAATAATTATCAGCAGATGGCGTATATCTTATGGTGGAAAAGCGATACGAAAGACGCGGTTGAATTTTATGAAAAATCGCTTGCCATCCAGCAAAAATTAGTCGCTGAAGAGCCGCAGTCTTTTGAACGGCGCGAAAAGTTAGCCAATGTGCAGATGCTTTACGGCGACGTTCCGGCTTGGAATAATGAAACTGAAAAGGCGTTGAAATTATACGGTTCGGCGCAGGAAATTTTACAGCAGTTGAGCGCGGAACAGCCGGAAAATTTTAACGTCAAAAATGATTTGGCGCGTTCGCACAGCCGCTTGGCGGACGCTTATAAAGGCGGCGGCGATTTTGAAAACGCGATCAGCGAAGCTGACGCGGCAGTGGCGATTTATGAGCCGTTGATCGCGGCGCAGCCGGATAATTTCCAGCCGAAACGCGGATTGTGGATTGCTTATTTCCGGCAGTGCGAAATTTATTTAATTCAGGAAAACACTGTTCAAGCCGCCAAAGTTTGTTTGAAATTACCGGCAATCGCCGAAAGTTCCATTAACGCCGACCCGAAAAGCGAATCGTCGAAACACGATTTAGCCGTCAGTTTTTATCACGTCGGCGAAGTTCTGGCGCAGGAAAACAATTTTGCGGACGCGCTCAAAGAATATGAAAAATCGCGGCAAGTGCTGGCAAATCTAAAAAACTTGATTCCCGACACGAGCGAATTCGGGCGCGACGAAGCGTTAAATTATATTGCCGCCGGGCGCGTGGAGCGTAAAATGAAACGATACGATGCCGCTTTTGCCAGTGAAAATAAAGCCCTGCAACTGCTCGAAAATGTGCTGAATGACGACCCGGAAAATCCGATTCCGCGTTTGAATATAGCGATGGCGTATCGTGAAATCGGCGAAATTCAGCTTGCTCGGCGAAACGAAACCGAAGCTGAAAACAAT
The DNA here is from genome assembly GCA_026785925.1 of Pyrinomonadaceae bacterium. Classification (GTDB taxonomy): domain Bacteria; phylum Acidobacteriota; class Blastocatellia; order Pyrinomonadales; family Pyrinomonadaceae. The sequence goes on along the minus strand of JAJAZE010000134.1, from coordinate 7,097 downwards.
TTTCGCCGCGCTCTCGAAATGATGCGGAAACTCAACGAAGAAAACGCCTTGGCGGAAATTGATAAAAAACAGATTGCCGAATTGCAGGCTAAATTGAAATGAATTCGCCGTCAAAGAAAAGGATTTTCCGCAATTTGTGAACGGCGGAAAATCCTGAAATCGTTTGAAATTTGAAGAAAGCGTTAAATCATATCGCCTTCGGTTTTTGAACTTTCGTCCAATTCAAAACGGTTGCGGTCGCGTTTTTCCATTTTTTCTAAAATGTCGAGCGGTTCGTTGTCTTGAAAATCAATGCCGTAAGCGTGGGCGTTTTCTTCAACATTCGATTGATCGGGCGTTGGATTATGACCGCCGAATGCCTCTGCGCCGTCGTCGTTCGCGCTTTCCCATTCAGCATCAATATCGCCGCCGGAATCTGCCGGTGAGGTCGAATTATGTTCGCGCAGCCGTTCTTTTAATTCGTTCGGAGCCTGCGGGACGTGAGCGATTTCATCGTCCATAAATTCTTTAATTGCTTCATCGGGCGGCGTTTCCTGTTCGTAAAATTCCAAATCTCTACCGGAAATCATATTTTTGTCCTCGTTACTTTCCATAAAATTAAAATATCACAGCCCGCGCCGAAAAGTTAAAAATCGGCAATCAGATAAAAACGATTGACTGCGACGAAGGAATGTCGAAGCGTTTGCGGCAGCGAATGTTGCGGCACATCAGCACATCGTCAACGCGCACCATATAGTCACGCGATTTGTCTAACTGCCGCCGATCTTGTTCGTTCAAATTGCGCGGCGAATTTCTTTTTTTCGTGCGTTTGAGCCAGCGCACATCGTAATCGTCGCGTTCGCGGCAGTGCGGGCAAGCGTAGTTCGCCCGTTTGGTTTCCTGCTTTTCGTCAAAAATGTCTTTTTCCTGCATAAGCTAAAACTACAAAAATTATTGTCAGCAAAAGGTATTATAAACCATCCTGACTCTGCTTTGATTAGTTTTTGTTCGGCAATTGTTTGAGAAATTGGAAACTGTAAATTCCCGTATCGTGACCGTCGGAGAAGTTAAAATTCAGCGCGTAGCGACCGACGATAGCGATGGACGAAAACGATAAATCAGCGGCAATCGTCTCGGTTTTCAGTGTTTTTTCGCCTGTCCATTCGTTGATGCAGCCCGCGCACGGACAGGCTTTTCGCAACTCGGCGGCGTTGTATTTACTCTCCGTTTCGTCCGACCAGTTGATCGTGATTTCCGAATCGCTTTCTTCAATAATTTGTCGAGGCTCGATTATCATCGGGTTTTGGATTTTGGTTTTCGGTTTTGGTTTGTGATTTCAAGTTTCAATTTGAACCGAAATAGGAAATAACTAAAAACTAAAAACTAAAATCTAAAATCTAAAAACTCATAATTTAGAACTCTCTTCGACTTCCCGCGCCGTCACGTCGTAGTGCGCGGCGTGATAAACAACTTCGCCGTTTTTGACGATCAAAGCCTGCGGCGATTCGTGGCGCACGCCGGTTTTTTCGGCAATCGCGGTCGAGACGCTGCGGGCGTTTTGAACGACGATCAAATTTATATCGGCATCGGCGTTGGCAATTTCCTGGTAGACACCCGAACTAATCGGGCAGGTAACGCTGTGTTTGAAAAAAACGATGGGCTGTTCGTTCGATTTTTCAAGCAGCGCGTCGAGTTCTTCGATATTGTGAATTTCGTTAAATCTAGCTTTCATAATTTTTAATTATAACTGCCCGCGCCGCGAAACGCATTCGGCGGCGGCGGATTGTAATTTTGATTGATCGGCGGCGGAAAAACCTGCCGGTAAGCGACGACGATGCTCGCAAATAAAATCGGCAATATAAAATAAACGCCGATCAAACAGAGCAGATAACCGACGAATATCAAGCCGATGTGAACGGCAATCAGCCCGCCGATTCCGCCCAGATTTTTCAAAACGGCGCGTGCGCTCAATTTCGCCGCGTCAACGCCGGACAAATTGTGTTCGACAATCAACGGGTAAGCGAACATCAAAAGCGCGTGAATCGTGCCGATGACCAAAGCGACGAAAAGCATTATCACGCCGAAAACCGCGAAATATCCGAAAACATCACTCGGATTCGGATTCCGTGAATTCATCATTGAAAACTGCATCACAATCAGCGGAACATACGCGAAAATTCCCAAAACGAATGCCGGAACGATCAGAAAAAGCGTGGCGATAAACGACGGCATAAAGTAATCAAAGCCTTTAAAAAGCCCTTCAAACGACACAGTTCGTCCGCTCGCTTTTTGCAGCAGACAGTAAAAAACTCCGCACAACATCGGACCGATTAAAATGCCGAACGGCACAATTCCCGCAATCAGCATTCCGACCAGAGAAACCGCAAAGATCAGCCAATACTGATCTTTAATCAATTCCCAACCTTGCTTGACGCATTCGACGGGACGAATTACGCCGACTTTAAATTCGATGTTTGTCATAGTTTTCTCTTATATGAAAAGTGATAAGTGATAAGTGAGAGGTAAGAAGTGATAAGTGAGAAGTGAGAGGTGAAAAGTGAGAAGTAAAGAGTAAAAACTTGTAGCACACGTTCTCATTTCTCACCTCTCACTTTTCACCTCTCACCTCTCACTTATCACTTCTCACTTATCACTTACTAAGTTCTCACTTAAATAAATTTTCTCGATATAATCTTTCACCATTCGGTCGCTCGAAAATTGGTGAGTCAGCGTTGTCAGCGAATCTTTCATTCGCCGAATCCATTCGTTCGGCAAGCCGTTTTCATCGGTTTGATAATATGCCGGAACAATTTCGGTTTCCAGCGTTTGGTAAAGCGATTCGGCATCCTGCGCGTCAATCAAGGCTTCGTCGGCATCATCGGCATCGTCCGCCGCGCCGATTGAAAAACCGTTCGTGCCGTTATAACCTTCGATCCACCAGCCGTCTAAAATCGAAAAATTCAGCCCGCCGTTCATCGCCGCTTTTTGTCCGCTCGTGCCGCTCGCTTCCATCGGACGAATCGGCACATTGAGCCAAACGTCAACGCCCTGCACCAGATAACGCGCCACTTCCTGATCGTAATCTTCGACGAAAACCGCCCGCCGCTGCCATTCGGGACTCGCGTTCAAAGTCATCAGCTTTTGCAAAAGTGCCTTTGCCGTTTTGTCCTGCGGGTGCGCTTTGCCGGCAAAGACGAACTGCACGGGTTTTTCCGCGTCGCCGACCAATTTCAAAAGCCTTTCGACATCGGACAAAATCAAATTCCAACGCTTGTAAGCCGCGACGCGCCGCGCAAAACCGATGGTCAAAACGTCGGGCGAAAAAAGCTGCTGCGTATCCTGATGTTCGTTGATGGTTTCGCGCAAACCCGTTTCGCTGGAGAAAGTTCGGTGACGAATAAACGCGACCAACAGATGCTTCAAAATCCGGTGCGTGCGCCAGATTTCCGCGTCGGGAATTTTCTCGATTGCCGTGCGCCACGCGGCTTCATCCTTTAAGATTTCCTGCCAGTTTTTGCCGATCTGTTTTTCATAAAGCGTCTGAAAAGGCGGCGCAATCCACGTCGGCGCGTGAACGCCGTTGGTGATGTGCGTGATCGGAACGTCTTCGACCGGCGTTTCTTCAGGAAACATTTTCAGCCACAATTGGCGCGAAACTGCGCCGTGTTTCGCGCTCACGCCGTTCGCCGAACGCGCCATTCGGATTGCCAGCGGAGTCATTCCGAACCATTCGTTCGCGTCGTCGGGATTGGTTCGTCCGAGCGCGAGAAACTCTTCTTTGCTGATTTTCAACGCGCTGATTAAATTCGCGTCAAAACAATCTTCGATTTGTTCCGGCGGAAAAGTGTCGTTGCCCGCCGCCACCGGCGTGTGCGTCGTGAAAACGCATTTCTCGCGGACTTCGGCAATCGCGTCGGCAAACGAAGCGTCGCTGTTTTTCTGCAAAAATTCACGCGCCAATTCCAAAGTCAGAAACGCCGAATGTCCTTCGTTTAGATGATAAACCGACGGCTCGATTTGCAATTGCCGGAGCAGCCGAACGCCGCCGATGCCGAGAATTTTTTCCTGCACGATGCGCGTTTCCGTGTCGCCGCCGTAGAGATGTCCGGTAATCAGGCGGTCAACTTCGGCGTTTTCTTCCACATTCGTATCGAGTAGATAAAGTTTGATGCGTCCGATGTGGGCGAGCCACGCTTGGGCAAAAACTTCGCGCCCGCGAATATGAACTTTGATTAAAATTCGTTCGCCGTTTTCGCTTAAAACCGGAAACAGCGCGAGTTGGTTATCAAATGAATCGAGATAAGTTTCCGTCTGCCAGCCGTCGTGCGCGATTTTCTGGCGGAAATATCCGAAACGATAGATTAAGCCGACGGCGACGAGCGGCACTTTCAAATCGCTGGCGGATTTCAAATGGTCGCCCGCCAAAATACCGAGTCCGCCCGAATAAATCGGCAGCGAGTTATGCACACCGTATTCGGCGCAGAAATAAGCCGCCGGATGGTCGGCGGTGATTTTACCCAAACTATTCGGAGCAGCGGCAAGATAATCGTTGAATTTTTCCGCCGTCGAATTTAATTTTTCGACGTAATCAGCGTCGGCGGCTTTCTGCCAAAGCCGCAGCTCGCTGATTTCTCGTAACAAAAGTCGCGGATTCTGTTCGCACTTTTCCCAAAGCTGCGAGTCGAGTTCGCGGAAAAGATTGGCGGCTTCGTAATTCCAAGACCAGAAAAAATTCCAGGAAAGCGTTTCTAAAAACGCCAGATTTTCAGGGATTTCGCGCTGAAAATAAAAATCTGAGTTAAAGTTCGGTTCGGTTTGCGGACTGGCGGCGGATTGCATATTCGTAAAAGTTTCGGCTGACGTTTCCTTGATAAAATTCTAAATTTTTTGCGATTGTAAAAAGGAAAGTTGATGGAAAAACTATAAACCATCAAAAATCAAGAGGCAACTTTGGGCGGTTTGTAAAATTGTTCGTGCCGAAACAGGCGCGGCGGATTTTAGTTTCGCCGGGTTATTCTTAAAGTCAACTGAATTTCTGATGTTTGATAAATTTTTGAGCGGCGGCGGCGGAGAAAAAGACCAGACAGATTTTTTCGAGAGTTTCATTATTTGCCAGAAAAGATTCGACGGCGCGGGCGGCGACGGCGGCGGCTTCGTGTTTCGGATAACCGAACGCGCCCGTCGAAATTGACGGAAACGAAATGGTTGGCAGCTTGTTCTCCGAAGCTATACGCAAACAGTTTTTATAACATTCGGCGAGTAAATGTGCGTCGCCGCCGCCGTTCATACCGTAAATCGGTCCGACCGTGTGAATGACGAACTTCGCCGCTAGATTTCCGCCGGAAGTGATGACGGCTTCGCCCGTCGGCAATCCCTGCGGATACTTTTCGGCGCGAATTATTCGGCATTCTTCTAAAATGCGTCCGCCGCCGGCGCGGTGAATCGCGCCGTCCACGCCGCCGCCGCCCAATAAAGTCGAATTTGCCGCGTTGACAATCGCGTCGGTTTTTTCCTGCGTAATGTCGCCGACTTTGACGACGACGCGACCGCCTAAAAAGTTTTCGTTCATAAATTTGTTGATAAATTTATTGACAGCGGCTCAACGCTGATTTCATCAAACATCGCTTGTCGGCGCAGCGTTTCGGCGAGCAGTTCGGCTTTGCGGCGGTTGAGAATCAGCGGCGATGTGCGGCACGAAATTTCAAAAACTTCGTCGTCCACCAGCGCAATTTCCAAGTCGCCGAGCGGAATGCCGCTGACGGCTTGAATGTTCTCAAAATTTTGAATCCGAAAGCGTCCGTTTTCTTCGACAAATTCTTCGATAAACGGATCGTGCAGCGCGTGTATCGCTTCTTCGACGGTGAAATAACTTCCTTCGACAATTAAACAAAATTCGGTGGTCTTTTCCATTTTACGATTACTGAAAATCGGAAGATTTTCCAAACGAGAAAAATTTACCATTTTTGCCAATCACAATTCAACCTTTTTTTCGCTTTGCCAGCGCAAAATTTATTTCATATCATTTGAACAAAACTAACGAAAAGGAATTTTGTAAAAATAAATGATAATACCTGTGAAATGGAGCGACGAAGGCGTTTTGATGCTCGACCAAAGGCTTTTGCCGACCGAGGAAAAATGGCTGACGTTGAAGAGTTATACCGAAGTCGCCAACGGCATTCGTGAAATGGTCGTGCGCGGTGCGCCCGCCATCGGCGTTTCCGCCGCTTACGGAATCGCGCTCGGCGTGAAGAGTTTCGTTGGCACGAACATCGCTGATTTGTCGGAGGAATTCGATTATATTGCCGAAGTGTTGGGCAAAACGCGCCCGACGGCGGTCAATCTTTTTTGGGCGATTGATCGAATGCGGCGCGTTTTTGAAGCAAATAAAAATCAATCAATCTCGGAAATTAAACAAATTTTGATTCGGGAATCAAAGAATATCCACGAAGAAGACATCGAATCGCAGCGTTTGATCGCCGAATACGGCGGCAAACTTTTGGAAGATAATTCAACCGTTTTAACGCACTGCAACGCGGGCGCACTGGCGACCGGCGGCGTTTGGGGAACGGCTTTAGGCGTGATTCGCGGCGCGGTCAATCAGGGGAAAAACATCGCCGTTATCGCCGACGAAACGCGCCCGTATCTGCAAGGTGCGCGGCTGACTGCCTGGGAACTTTTGCAGGATAATATTCCGGTAACTTTGATCACCGATAGTATGTCTGGACATTTGATGAAAAAAGGGCGCGTTCAGGCAGTCGTCGTCGGTTCGGATCGAATCGCGGCGAACGGCGATGTCGCCAACAAAATCGGGACTTATATGGTCGCGGTGCTGGCAAAACAACACGACATTCCGTTTTACGTTGCCGCGCCGCTTTCAACCGTTGATATGAATTGTCCGACGGGCGACGAAATCCCGATTGAAGAGCGCGACATCCGGGAAGTAACGCACGTTAAAGACATTCAGCTTGCGCCCGAAGGAATTTCCGTCAACAACTACGCTTTCGATGTCACGCCGAACGAATTCGTGACGGCGATTATCACCGAAAAAGGCGTGGCGCGTGCGCCTTTTTCAGAGAGTTTGCGAAAAATGTTCGACGAATAGATTAAATCGGAGCGCG
>JAJAZE010000133.1 GCA_026785925.1 Pyrinomonadaceae bacterium | reverse complement strand
TTAGCCTTTTATATCAGCAAAGCAAATTATATGCCGCTCAGTAATGATTGTTATTAGATATATGCAAAATAATGTCTACTTACCAGCCCCGTTAGTTCCAGTTAAAATTAAGTTAGGAGAAGGAATATATTTAGTAAAAAGACAAAGTGTAGTTCTTCCGAATGCGATTGACCATTATGCGGTTATAGTTGTCGGAAAACTTTTGTTGCATCTTGGTTTCTCCGAAGAATTGCCTTTAGTTTTTCATCTGACAGACGAAGGGATTCGTGTTGACTGGTTAGAAACTTCAGGTAGTTGGCAGGTGCTGGGGGGAGTTCACCCAACACAAAGGATAAATGCAATCACACGATTGAAGTCTGCTTACAACAATCCAAACTACAATCTTTTTTCAAACAATTGTGAACAGTTTGCAAGGTTCGTTACTGAGGGTTACAAACAAAGTGTTCAACTTCAAAATGCAGCTTTATTTAGTGTTGGCGTTATCGGAATGATTCTTTGGGCAAACAGTGAGCAGTAAAAATTAGGTTGCTGAAAATAAGATGATTTATCGAATTGGTGAAACATTATGAGTATTCTTGTTGAACTTGATGAAAAAATCGTTTCGGAAATTGACGCGATTGCGGGACATACTCAAAAAAAACGAAACGCCTGCGTTAATGAACTTTTACGAAAGGCTTTGCGTCAGCAGAAAATCGAAGAAAAAGAGCGGCGAGCCGTTGAATCATATCGTCGTTTTCCGGTTCAGCCCGACGAGTTCGAGGTTGAAGAAGAACAGCTTATCGAGGCGTGGAAAGATTTATGATTCGCGGCGATGTTTGTTATCACACTTTCAAATTCCCCGATAAGCGTCGCCCTGTTTTAATTTTGACACGCGATATTTTAATTCCCGAACTTAACGTAGTAACAATTGCGCCGCTGACAACTACGATTCGGGATGAATCAACACAAGTTTTATTAGACGAATCGGACGGGGTGTTTGAAGTTTGTGCCGTCAATTTGACGAACATTCAAACTGTTCCAAAAGAAAAAATCGGCGGCTGCCTCACGCATCTTTCCGACGAAAAAATGCGAGAAGTTTTTGAAGCGATTCGGTTCGCTTTGGGTTTTGATACATAAATTCCAAGAATGGCAAAAAAAGATTATTACCAAATTCTCGGCGTAAAAAAAGACGCGAAAGCGGACGAAATTAAAAAATCGTATCGCAAATTGGCGCGGAAATTTCACCCGGACGTGAATCCGAACGACAAAGCCGCCGAGGAAAAATTCAAGGAAATTCAGGAAGCCTACGACGTTTTATCCGACGAGAAAAAGCGTCAGGTGTTTGACCGCTTCGGTTATTACGCCGACAATCTCGACGTGAATTCTTCGTATGGAACAAGCGCGGGCGGCGCGGGCGGCGCAAGTAATTTCGATTTCTCCGGTTTTAATTTTGAACCGGGCGGGAGCGGCGGCACGTCTTCGAGTTTTCGGGATATTTTTTCCGACCTTTTCAGCGGCGGCGCAGGCAGTAAAACTACCGCCGCGCCCGAACCGCCGCGTGCGATACCGAAAAAGGGCGCGGATATTGAGATACCGCTTGCCTTGAGCTTTGAAGAATCGGTCACGGGTTTGACGACAAATATCACGGTCAACCGCAGCGAACAGTGTTCGCGCTGTCAGGGCGCGGGCGACACGGGCGGCGCGATTGTGACTTGCCCGACGTGCAAAGGAACCGGACAAGTTCAGCGGCAGGGCGGCAGATTAAATTTCGCGCAGACTTGCCCCGATTGTTCAGGAACTGGACGGCGACGCGAACCGTGTTCGGTCTGTCACGGCAAAGGTGTCACGCCTAAAACCGAGCAAGTCAAAATTCGTATTCCGGCGGGCGTTGATACAGGTTCGCGGGTGCGGATTCCGAAAAAAGGGCAGGGCGGACGATTAGGCGCGGAACCGGGCGATTTATTTATTATCACCAATGTCGGCAAACATAAATTTTTCACGCGCAAAGGCGATAACATCTATGTGACCGTCCCGATTACCGTGCCGGAAGCAGCGTTGGGCGCGAAAATCGAAGTGCCGACCGTCGAGGGAAAAGCGCAACTGAAAATTCCGGCGGGAACCGAATCGGGACAAAAATTCAGACTGCGCGAGCGCGGATTTCCGTCTCTGCGAAATCCGAGTCTGCGCGGCGACCAATTTATTGAAGTTAAAATTGTTTTGCCGCGCGTGATCAGCGAGGAAACGAAAGAGGTTCTACGGCAATTTGAAAAAGCCAACGCGGAAAATCCGCGCCGGGCGATGGGTTTGGAATAAAGTATGGCTGCCGTCTCCAAACTCCGCGATAAAGGTCACACCGGCGACATACTTTGTTTTTTGTTCTTTGCATTGACCATTTGGGCGTTTTATCCGGGTTTGATGTCGCCGGATTCTTTGGCAAATTTAACGGGCGGGCGCGAGAATTTTATTCACGATATAAATTCCCCCGTAATGTCTTATTTGTGGGGAAAACTCGACCGCCTCGTCGCCGGACCGGGTTTGATGTTCGTTTTGCAGAATCTGATCTTCTGGGCGGCGGGCGCGATTTTTTGGCGGGCGACTGCGCCCAAATCCTTCAAATTGGCGTTGCTGCTTGTTTTGCCGGCTTTGCTGCCGCAGATACTTTCGCAACTGACGACCGTTTGGAAAGATGTCGGCTTGGGCGCGTGTTTGTTTCTGGCGACGGCACTGATTTATCAGGCAGACCGAACGAAAAGTAAAATCGCGCTGCTCATCTCGCCCGTGTTTTTGTTTTACGGCTATGCGGCGCGTTTGAACGCTTTTCCGGCGGTTTTGCCGATTGCCGTGTGGAGCGGTTTCGTCGCCGCGCGGATATTTGAAATTGAAAAAAAGAAGTTTGTGCCGGTTTTGATCGGCTGCGGTTACTTAATAGTGTTGTCGGCGGCGGTTTATTTCGTGACTTATAAAATCACCGACGGGCGGACGGTTTATCCGGCACAGCAGATTTTTTTGTATGATTTGGCGGCTATTTCCGCCGAAAGAAACGAAGCGTCGTTTCCCGAATACGTCTTAAAACACGAAACCTTTTCTCTGGAACTCGTCAAACTGCGCTATAACATTCGTTCGGTCAACGATCTGATTTACGCCGACATTCCGAATCAAGGCGATTTAGCAGTGCTGCCGCTGACGACCGATGCGGAAGAAGTTTCGGCTCTCCGGCGTAAATGGTTTGAAACCGTGTGGGCGCATCCTTTGGATTACCTTGTACATCGGGGGAAAGTTTTCGCCCAGCTAACCGGTTTGACTTATTCGGTGACGCGCCCGTATTGGGACATCGGCTTTGCGAGCAGTCCGCCGGAGTTTCGCGGCGAGGAAAACTTTGCCGGAAAAGTTTTAACCGGATATTTCAGCCTTTTTCGTCGTCCCGTCACGCAAACTTTCGCTTTTCGAGGTTTCGTCTGGCTTTTGTTGAGCGCGTGTTTTTTATATCAATCGGTAAAAAATCGTCTGCGGGCGGATTGGGAAATCGTTTTTGTGCTTTCGATCAGCGGTTTGTTATTTGCTCTGGCGTATTTTCCGACTACGCCTTCGACCGAATTTCGATACCTTTTCTGGTCGGCGATTTCTTCGGTGACGGCGGTTGTTTGGGGAACGTATCTTTTGTCGCAGCAGCCGGACGGAAACTTTTTGAACAGATTTTTATTGAAGCTAAGAAAATGAAGAAGAAAGTTAAAACTTATACGATCAGCGCAGTTGCCGAATTGTTTGAGATTCACCCGCAGACGTTAAGACTTTACGAGCGCGAAGGATTATTAAAGCCGTCGCGCTCGGATGGCAACACGCGGCTTTACGAAGACGCGGACATTGAACGGCTGGAAGTAATTTTATCTCTGACGCGCGATCTGGGAGTCAATCTGGCGGGCGTGGAAATCATTCTCAATATGCGCGAGAAAATGAATCTGATGCAGAGCGAATTTGAACGCTTTTTAGAATATCTCCGCACACACGCCGACGAGCTTTCGAGTAAAAAAGATTTGTTTGCCGATTCGGAAGCTCTGATACCTATTTCGCGGGTCAGCGTCACGCGAATCGTTCGTGAGCGCATCGAAGAAGAGTAATTCGTATTTTGCACCTTCACGTCACCGCTTCTCCTTTACAACAAAGATTTTTTGGTCAAGAATAGTCGTGTCAAAAATCACCTCGTTCAAATAGTTTTCAGGAGAAGCGTTAATGAAAAACTTTGTCGCCAGGTTTGCGCCTGTAGTTGTTTTCGTCTTTTCAGGAATTTTTGCGTTTTCGGCGGCGATTCACGCCCAAGACCTCGACGACGTAACGATCAGTGGTCGCATCGTTGACTCAAACAGTGCGCCGATTGTCGGCGCAACAGTGACGGCAACGCTTATCACGACCAGTGTCGAACGCACGGTTGTCACCGACGGCGACGGACGTTACCGCATCGTCGAGCTGCCGCCGGGAATTTATAAAGTCGCGGCTTCGCAAACCGGTTTTGGGAAGAAAGAGAAAATTGACCTCGAAACGATTGCCGGACAAAATGTGCAGCTTAATTTTTCACTTGCGCCCGCCGATGTGCGAGTTGAACAGACCGTTACTATCGAAGCCGATAATTCGGCGGTTGATACGACGCGCACCGTCGTCGGCGGAACGGTGACGGAGCGTGAGATAGAAGAATTGCCGAATAATACACG
>JAJAZE010000132.1 GCA_026785925.1 Pyrinomonadaceae bacterium | reverse complement strand
GTTTTGTAAGTCGTATATAAAATCGTCAGCCAGCACAACGGGCATATTGATATTTCCTATACATCAAAGGGAACAATTTTTTCTTTGAAATTTATTTTTTTATTTTACAGCGTCTCTTTTTTTTGGCCACCCTTTGCGTTATCAATGGACACCGGGGTTGTTTTCCCCTCCAGTCGTTTTTCTCGTTTTGCGTGACATCAGTTGATAAATTCAAATAATAAATGTCAAAGAAAACTTTGTTCCCTTTGATGTATCGGAAATATCAATCTGCCCGTTGTGCTGGCTGACGATTTTATAGACGACTGACAAACCTAAGCCCAAGCCTTTATCTTTGGTGGTAAAAAACGGGTCGAAGATTTTTGCTTTCACCGCTTCGTCAATTCCGCCGCCGGTGTCTTCGGTTTCAATATACAACTTATTATCTTTTAGGAATGTGCGAAAAACGAGCGCGCCGCCTTCGGGCATCACTTGCAGCGCGTTGATTGCCAGATTGAGCAGAACCTGTTTGATTTGCTCCGCGTCGAGCCGGACGGGCGGAAGATTTTCGGCTAATTCTTCGCTGATTTCAATTGTTTGAGCGGCGGCTTGGCTTTCAACAAGAAGTTTGACAGCGCGAATCGTTTCATTCACATCGGTCGGCTGTAAATTTGGTTCTTTGGCGCGGGCGAAATGGAAAAATTCCTGCACCAACTTATCAATTCGCTCGACTTCCGTTTTGGCGATTTGGGCAAACTCGCGGCGCGGGCTGTCCTTCGCCAATTCGTCTTCGAGAATCTCGACCGCGCCCTTGATTGCGCCGAGCGGGTTGCGGATTTCGTGAACTACGCCCGACGCGATTTCCGCCAGGGAAGAAAGCCGTTCGGCTTGCAGAAGCTGACCGACCGTTTGCCGCAGTTCCGCGTAAGCCGTTTGCAGTTCATTGTTGATTCGTTCGGCGCGTTCGCTTTCACGGCGTTTTTGGTCGCCGAGCCAGCCCGTGACCGCGCCGATGACGAAGAAAAGCGCGATTTCGGCGTATTGGTTAAGGGCGTAATCGTAGTTTTGATGCTGCCAGTGCAGAGCGATGTGCGGCAGATATGACAAACTCGCTAAAATCGCCGCGCCGAGTCCGCCGCGCCAGCCATACCAGAGCGCGGATAAGATTATCGGAATGTAATAAAGCCGCTGGTAAATCTGGTGAAAAACCAAGCTCTCAACCGGCGTGAAAAAATGCAGAGCGGAAATGAGTAGAATTGCCGCCGCAAGAAATAAAACTGAGATTGAAAGATTTTTCTTATTCATCCAAACCGGACTTTTGCATCCGGTAAATCAACGCGCTGCGCGTGATGCCCAAATATCTGGCAGTCTGCGACTGGTTGCCGTTGTGCATATCGAGCGCGTAACGAATGATCTCGCGTTCCACTTCGTCGAGCGAGATGTTTTCTGCGGGCAGTTCAAATTTGACGCTGCCGAAAAGTTGAAGCGGTTGACTGATAAAATCCGGCACGTCATCGAGCGTCAATGAATTTTCGTCCGACAGCACGACCATTCGTTCGATTAAATTTTCCAGTTCGCGGACATTTCCCGGAAACAAATAATTCGACAGAATATTGACGACTTCGCGCGTGATTTTCAAGTTTTCAAAGCCGTGCTTTTCTACGGCGCGGCGGAAAAAATGATTAACGAGCAGCGGAATATCTTCGCGGCAGGTGCGAAGCGGCGGAATGCTGACGGGAACGACGGCAAGGCGAAAATACAAGTCTTCGCGGAAAGTTCCCTGCTCGACCATTTTTTCGAGATTTTGATTCGTCGCGGCGATGATGCGAACGTCAATTTTGCGCGGCTCGCTTTCGCCGAGCCGGGTGATTTCCTGTTCCTGCAAAACACGCAGTAACTTCGGCTGCAAAGCAAGCGGCATCTGACTGATTTCGTCGAGAAAAAGCGTTCCGCCGGTCGCGTTTTCAAATTTACCTTTCGTGTCGAGATTCGCGCCCGTAAAACTGCCGCGCTTGTAACCGAAAAGTTCCGCTTCGATTAAAGTTTCGGGAATCGCCGCGCAGTTAATCGGGATCAACGGCTGCCCGCGCCGCTTGCCGGAAAAATGAATTCCTTTGGCGATGAGTTCCTTGCCCGTGCCGCTCTCGCCCGTGATTAAAACCGTCGCGTCCGAACGGGAAACGCGCCCGACTAAATTCAAAACCGCCCGCATCTGCGGCGAATCGCCGATCACGTTTTCGATGCGAAATTCTTTATCAACCAACTCACGAAGTTGCCGGTTCTCGCTTTTTGTCTCGCTGAAATTAAGGGCGCGTTCGAGGGTAAGCAGGATTTCGTCGCGGTTAAAAGGCTTGTTAATGTAATCGAACGCGCCGGCTTTCATCGCCGTGACCGCCGTTTCGACTTCGCCGAAAGCGGTGATGACGATAACGGGAATTTCAGAGTTTTCCGTTTTGATTTTCCCCAAAAGTTCGAGTCCCGACAACTTCGGCATACGCAAATCGGTGATGACGCAATCAAAATCGTTTTGGGCGAAAATCTCAAAGGCTTCCGCGCCGTCTTGCGCCGTCCATACTTGGTATCCGGTTTCCGTCAATTGAAATTCCAGCACGCGGCGCAAATTCACATCGTCGTCGGCGAGCAGAATTGTTTTTTGTCGGTTTGCTTTCACGATTTGGCGACGACTTTACGCTTCTCAAGCCACGACTCGATTGAATTTAGAGTTTCGATTGCCCGCTGCGTGTCCCCGGCTTGGACGAGGCGGCTGAATTCGAGATATTTTTTGGCGAGTTCGTCAATCAACCCGGCATCCGTGCCGATCTCCGCCGCGAGCCGTTCGGCGGTTTCGTCCAAACGCACCGAGTTTCGCTTTTGAATCTGGCGAGCCGCCCCCAAAATTCTCAGCGCGGGCGCGTCGAGCTGGCGTTGAAAAGCGACGACCGCCTGCTCCAAAGCGCGAAGCTGCCGCTCGCGCCAATTCGTCCGCCACAGGAAAACGCCGAAAGCGAGCGCAATCACGAGATAAAATCCCCGAAAAATCAAAGCCGTCGGGTGCGGCGCGAAAATCTCCGCCCACAAACTTCCCGCGTGAACATCCGCGCCGATTTCCGTGTGCATCACGGCATCAATCAGCCACATCGCCGCGCCTAACGCGAACCCGAACAAAATTTCTTTATAATGCTTGAAAAATTTCATACTGCTCGTTTCTCAAATTCAGCAACATTTGGCGAAAAAAAATCTCCGGGTTGCGCCGGTCGCGGTCGCGGCTTGTGTCTTTGAATTGTTTCCGCGAATAATGGCTATTTCAACTCGAAAGTAAGCGTCGTCCATTTCGATTCGTAGTTCAAGTTCGGGTCGTCGAGTTTCATCATATTGATAAATTTGACATACCATTTTCCCGCGCCGTCGAGCCGTAATTTGACGATGCCTTTCGCATCGCTGCGAAGTTCGGGCGCGGCAACAATTTTGCCTTTTTCCTCACGCCCCGCCAGCACGACTTGTCCGGCGAGCGGTTTACCGTCTTTAAGACACAAAATTTCAAGCGCGTCGCCTTTTTTTAATTTATACGGGTTTTGCTGAGGAACGAGTTCGACCGGATAACCGAGAATCGTTTTGTAATCGTCGGTTTGCTTTACGCCGACCTGCAAAATCGCTTTAACGTGCTTTGCATAACGCTCTTTCGCGTCCTTTTCGAGTTCTCCCGTTTTCCGCCGTTCTTCGAGCGTATCCGGCAAGCCGTCTTCTTTCAGATACTCGTTAAATTCCGCCGCTTTCAAAGAGATTTCGCGCGTTTTGGTGGAAAGCCCGACGACGTAAGTTCCCGCCGCGCCGGTTTTCAAATTCAGAAAAGCCGTTGTTTCGTCTTTGGTAAAATCAGCTTCCTGCGGATGAACGGTCTTTCCTGCCGAAACTACGCTCACGTCGTTCAATCGGGCGAAAGAAACCGCGCCTTCGCTCGCCTGAAATGTTCCGTTCATAATTTTAACGGTGTATTTCGAGTTAGGGGCGAGAAAGAAGCTGTCCGTTTTGAGAAACAAATCGTGCGCGAAAATTGACGCGACCAACGATAGCGATAAAATAAATGCCAGAATTGTTTGTTTTTTCATTTCGATTTCCTCACTATTTGATTTCAAAGGTCAACGTCGCCCATTTCGATTCGTAGTTTAATTTCGGGTCGTCAACTTTGACCATATTGATAAACTTCGCATACCATCTGCCCGCGCCGTCGAGTTTGATTTTGATAATGCCTTTCGCGTCGCTGCGGACGCTTTTTTCGGCGGCTAATTTGCCGCCCGACTCGTATCCGGTCAAAACCGTTTGACCAACGAGCGGTGTGCCGTCTTTGAGACACAAAATTTCAATCGAATCACCCTTCTTTAATTTATACGGATTCGCTTGCGGAATCATTTCGACCGCGTAGCCGAGAACGGTTTTGTAAGTGTCGGATTGCTTGTTTCCAACTTGCAAAATCGTTTTGACGTATTTGGAATAGCGATAACGCCCATCTGTTTCAAGTTCTTTGTCGCGTTTTCTGTCTTCTAAAATGTCGGGAATGCCTTCGCCTACAAGATATTCGTTAAATTCTTTCGCCGGCAGCGAATTTTCACGCCACATCGTCGAAAGCCCGACGATGTAATTGCCTGCTTCCTTCGGTTCGAGATTCAGAAAAGCGGTCGTCTCATTTTTCGTAAAATCCGCTTCTTTCTGATTTGTGCGATTGCCCGATGGCGCAACGACGCTCACGTCCGTCAAACGCGCAAAAGAAACTGCACCTTCGCTCGTTTGAAATGTTCCGTTCATCACGCTGATAGAAATTTTTTGGTTAATTTTGGCGAAAAAGCTGTTGGGCTTTAAAAACAAATCATGTGCGAAGACGGGCAGAGCTAAAAACGCACAAATTAAAATAATACTCGTAAATTTTTTCTTCATTGAATTCTCCTGTTTTACGGCTTGCGCGATTGGTGCAAGCGAATTGTTCCAAACAAACTGTTAAATAAATTGGTTTCTTCGACCGCTTCAAAGCCCGCGTCCGTCATCAATTTCGGCAATAAACCATTAAAACTGTCGGCGGTTGTTTCAGAACCGTCCAGCAATTGAATTAAATATGACGACCCTTTCATCAACAAATTAGTGGGCAATCCCCAATCGGCAACGTGAAATTCGCCGTTCGGCTTGAGAATTCGTTTCACCTCGCGCAATGTTTTCAATTTATTTCCCCGCGTCAAATGATGAAAGAATAAACTTGAAACCACCCGGTCAAACGATTCGTTTTCATACGGCAAATCAAACGACATTCCTTCATCAAACCCAATCTCAACGCCCGATTCTTTCGCTTTCGTTTTGGCTATCTCAAGAATTTTAGCATCGCCGTCAATGCCGATGACTTCGGCTTGCGGCTGCGCGTTTTTGATAAGAACGGTCAGCGTTCCCGTTCCGCAGGCTAAATCCAAAACGCGATGTCCGGCTTTAATTTTCGCTTGTTCAACCAGAGCCTTTTTGAAAATTTTTTCCCGCGTCGTCAAACGCACAGCCGTGTCATAAAAAGGCGTGAGCAGATCGTAACTCAAAGCGGGAATATATTTTTCATTTTTCATTTTTTAATATCGTCTACTATTTCAAATTCATCAAACGCAGCGTAATGACAATAACCGAATCCGTTCAAATTTCATTGTGCCTGGCTCTGATAATTTTTCAGTATTGATATAAAAAAAGCAAACAAAAAGGCGGGCAAGAACGAATAAACTATTTCGTTCTCGCTCGCCGTCAATTTACCCAAAATAAACTAAGGTAATTTTAGTGGACGTTAATTTTAGTTGTCATGATCATGGTCGTCATCATCATTATTTCTGCGACGGTTGTTGTTGTATCCGTCGTTGCGTTCATTCCGGTTATGCCGTTTTAGTTGTCGGCGTTCTTGCTGTTGATGACGGCGTAATTCTCGTGAATTTCCGTAATCTTCGCGTTCATGACGCTGGTGATGTTTCAACTCGCGTTTCTCTTGTTTTTTGTGTCTTTTGTCGGTGCGCCGATCTTGATTGTAATAATCATTATTTTGTTGACCGTAATACGGATCATAAGAACCGCTTTGTGCGTTCGCCGTTATACTCGCGGCAAATAACAGTGCAATCCCAAACATTCCGACACCGAATATGCGTTTTAGAAAATCAATCTTAGAATTCATTATATAACCTCCGTGAATTTAGTTAGATTTGCCCAAAATAAGGCGATTTTTGCCCAAACCGGACAGGTAGATGAAATTACTTTTGTGAACATTGCTCCAAAAATTGTTTCATCTGCTGCGACTAAATTGGCAAAGGCTGTGCCAACAATTCTGCCAGCTAAAAATTCAAATCAACGGCTGAAATAAAAATTAATTGTCAAATATCTCTAATCCAAATCGTGCATTCATACACTATCCAAGGAAAATCCTCGTGGATTGTAAATTTTCAATCGTTAGACGGCTAACGTGATTTTAAGGTCATAAAATACTCCGATTATAATTTTAGATTTCTCAAACGCAGCGCATTGACAATAACCGACACGGAACTAAACGTCATCGCCGCGCTCGTGAGTGTGCAAACCGTTCGTTCCGCGACCGAGGGCGAACGCAACCGCCGTTATCAACAGACAACCAACACCCGCAAAAGTAAATGTCAAAGGTGTTCCAAAGCTCGCCGCCGCGTAGCCGATTGCCGGATAGGTAATCAGCCAGCAGGCGTGTGTGAGCGCGAAATGCGCCGCATATGCTTTTCCGCGTTCGGCTTCGTCGGCGTGTTCGGCGAGCAGCGTCGAAGACGAAATTCCAATCAGAGCTTGTCCCGCACCGTTCAAAAACCACATTACGCCGAAGATAAAAATTGACGGCTTAAAGATTCCCGGCAAAAGCAATAACCCGAGAATCAAACCGCCCGCCATCAGTGAATACCGCGTCCAAGCGTGTCTTCGCCCGTGAAGCGTTTCCCGGTTCAGCACGCCTCTTTCATAACGACCCGTGGCGCGTCCCAAGAAAATCGCCGTAATTGTCGAACCCAACCCGAGTCCCGCCATCACAAGCGCGAAAGCCGTATCGCCGTAGCCTAAAACGTCGTGAATATAAACGACGGTAGCGACGATTGCCGCCGCGCCCGCCAATGCTTCGGCAAAACTCAAGATAATCGCCTGTCGGAGCGACGGCTCGCGTAAGATAATTCGCGTCCCAACGGTCAGTTCGGAAATGAAATTGGAAAAAGAAATCGGCTCAACGGCTTTTTTGACGTGCGGCATTGCGACGAGCAAAACGAGTAACGCGGAAACGAGATAAGTTGCCGCATCGAACCAGAAAACCCAGCGCACACCCAACCAGACGACCAACAATCCGGCAATCGCAGGCGCGGCGACCGCTTCGATGTCAATGGCGACGCGCGAATATGAAAGAGCTTTGACGTATTGTTCATCGCCGACGATTTCGGGAATACTCGCTTCAAAAGTCGGCGTGAAAAACGCGGTCACGGCGTTAATCAAAAATATCAACAAATATACTTGCCAAACTTCGGTGATAAACGGAAACAGCGCGAGTAGTGCAAACCGCAAAACGTCGGCGGTAATCAAAATTTTCTTGCGGCTCACGCGGTCGGCAAGAACGCCCGCCGGTTGCGAAAACAGCAGAAACGCCAAAATCCGCAAAAAAAAGCGCGTTGCCGATGACGGCGGTTGCCGATTCGCCGCCCGCCAACTGATAAGCAAATAAAGCCAATCCGACTGTCGTTACGCCGCTTCCCAAAAGCGAAACGATTTGCGCCGAGAATAAAAGGATGTAATTTCGATTGCGCCAAAGATTTGTCTGCATAATGTTGGAAATTTCTGCAAAAATTTGTCAAAAAGTTTTAGTCCGATGTTTAATTAAAGCCCTAAAAATCAGTCCTGCCCTCTAACAAGAATCTCGCCGCATCGGTTAATGATGACATCCTTTTTGCTCCAAATTGATTGGGCGGCGAAACCGATAATAAACGTCAGCAAAACAATGGCAAAACGAGTGATTAAACGCTGCATAATTTAACTCCTAAAGAAAATTTTTTGGAAAATATTTACCCGGCGCGGATTTCCGAATCATCGGACAGTTCCCGCCGCCTTGACGGGAACTGTCTGATCCTTACATCACACGCTTGATGCTTCGATACTCGCCGGTGGTTTTTAAGGTAACGGTTACGGCGGAGTTGCCGCGATTGCGCCAATACCAGCCGTGTTTGCCGTCAAAGGCGGCGATTAGTTCTCCGGCATCGCGTTCTACCTGCTGACCTTTGCTGTAACCGTGATAGTCAACTTGCGGGTTGTCGGCGTGGGTATCGTGATTGACCGCGCCGCCGACGGTCGTCCATTCATAATTGACTTTTGCGTCTTTGGACATTTCCAGCTTCACTTCGGCGGCTTCGCCCGGTTTCAGAGTGACGGTCATCTCGTCCGTTTTTGGAGCGGATGAATTAGTTGCCGTCGTTTGAACGGGCGCAGTCGTTTTGCTTTCGGTCGGTTGCGATGTCGAAACGGTATTGGCGCGTTCCTGTTCCGCTTCACGGGCGAGCGTCATTTTGATTTCGCCCATTTGGGTCAGTCCGAAAACGCGCCCGATGCGCGTCGGGTCAATGCCGTATTCAGCTGGAAGGACAATCGTAACGAGCAGAACGGCGGCGATAATAACGGCGATAATGGTCGAACGCAGTAGTTGTTTGCCGCTCGGCAGTTCGACGCGGTTTGGTAAATCAGTGTTATACATAAAATTTTTCGCCTTGATATTTAATTGGCTAAATAGCCGGTAAGCCGATAGCCGACGAGCATAAAACCGGCAATCATCATCAAAACATTGGCAGTGTAAGCGTGTTTGAACAAACTGTCGGTGCGCCGCCAGTAACTCATCACAATCAAAATCGCGGCGAGTGCCAGCAGTTGACCGATTTCGACTCCGACGTTGAACGCGAGCATATTCGCAATCAAGCCGTCGCGGGACATTTCATATTCCTGAATTTTCGTCGCCAACCCGAAACCGTGAAAAAGCCCGAAAACGAGCGTGGCGATTTTCGTATTCGGCTGAAACCCGAACCAACGCTGGAACGCTCCCAAGTTGTCGAGAGCTTTATAAACTACCGACAAGCCGATAATCGCGTCAATCAGATAACCGTTGATATTCGTCCCGAAATACACGCCCAAAAGCATCGTCGTCGAATGACCAATCGCAAAAAGGCTGACGTAAATGCCGATGTGTTTGAGTTTGTAAAGAAAGAAAATCACGCCGAGCAGAAACAAAATATGATCGTAGCCGGTGAACATATGTTTCGCGCCCAAGTAAACGAATGGCAGTAAATTTGTGCCGGTGATTTCCTGAATATAGCCTTTATCGCCTTCGGCAACGCCGTGCGCGAAAGCGTCCGCGCCGAGCAGAAAAAAGATTAACAGCCCGGCGAACGCCCACCGGAGTGCGTAAATTTGTTTTTCGATTTGTAGTTTATTAATAAAAGTTTTCAAGTTATTTTTAGCAGCCGTTTCAAATCAAAACGGCGTTTTCAATCGGCACGACGACAATAATTCCGTCGCCTTTTTTGCCCGTGTGCGCGTGTTCACGGATTGCTGTTACAATCGGCTCGACCATATCGTCGTTGGCGGCGATTTCAATTTGTTTTTTCAGCTTGAACGGATTGAGCGAATCATACGCGCTCGTTTGCAAACGCCGTCCGAAGCCTTCGACATCCGTGATGGTAATGCCGGGAAAATTTTCGATGTCTTCGAGCGCGACGACGATTTTATCGAGCGTGTGCGGTCGCACAATGGCAATTATCAGTTTCATTTATCGCTTCCTCATATAAAAAATTTAACAGCAAAGTAACCTGTCAGCACCGCGAGCGAAATCCAAATGATAATGATAATGGCGGCGGCTAAACGGTTCGTCGGTTTGCCCGATGCCATTTCCGCACTCGCTTTTTGCCGACACTCTTCAAAAACCCCGGGCGGAATCAGTCGGACGACAAGCGCGATGCCGAGCGGTATTAAAATCAAATCGTCGAGTAAACCGAGGACGGGAATAAAATCCGGTATCAAATCAATCGGACTGAATGCGTAGCCGACGACGCACACCGCGATGATTTTGGCAAATAACGGCGTTTGCGGATGCCGACACGCCAAATAAAGCGCGTAGGTATCCTTTTTTAATTCCCGCGCTTTTTCTTTCCATTTATCGAGCATAAAATTTCCTTCAATCCGTAAATTCTCCTTTCGGGTCTTTTTCAAACCAAGCATAAAGCGTCGGCAAAATCAAAAGCGTCAAAAGCGTCGAAGTTATCAAACCGCCGATAACGACTGTTGCCAGCGGACGTTGGACTTCCGCGCCCGCGCTCGTCGCTAAAGCCATCGGGATAAAGCCCAAACTTGCGACAAGTGCGGTCATCAAAACAGGTCTGAGCCGCGTCATCGCGCCTTCGTTGACGGCATCAATGACGGATTTTCCTTCTTCGCGCAGATGGTTAATAAAACTGACCATCACCACGCCGTTCAAAACAGCCACGCCGAAGAGCGCGATAAAACCGACTCCGGCGGAAATCGAAAACGGCATTCCGCGCAGGGCGAGCGCGACGATACCGCCGACAATCGCAAACGGGATTCCCGTGTAGATAAAAAGAGCCTGCTTGACCGAATTAAACGTCGAGAAAAGCATCACGAAAATCAGAAACAGCGCGATGGGAACGACGATTAAAAGCGTTCCGGTGGCGCGTTCAAGATTCTCGAACGCTCCGCCCCATTTCAGGTAATAACCCGGCGGCAACTGCACTTCTTTTTCGATTCTCTGCTTGGCTTCCCCGACAAAACTGCTGATGTCGCGGTCGCGGACGTTGGTGGAAATGACGATGCGGCGGCGCGTGTCTTCGCGCGAAATCTGCGTCGCGCCTTCAATCAGAGAAACATCGGCGACTTGCGCGAGCGGCACTCGCGCGCCGTTCGGCGCGGTCAGCAACAGGTTTCGCACCGATTCGACTGTTTGGCTGGCGTTTTCGTTGAGGCGCAGAACAATGTCGAATCGCTGTTCGCCCTCGAAAACTTCGCCCGCTTTTTTGCCAGCGAAAATTGACTCGACCAGATCGTTGACATCTTCGACGTTCAAACCGTAACGCGCAATCGCGGCGCGGTCGGGTTTGATTTGCAATTGCGGAAGCCCTTCGGTAACTTCGGGGCGCGTTTCGACCGCGCCTTGAATTGACGCAAGCACGCGGCTGATTTCATCGCCTTTATCCGCTAAAATTTTCAAATCGTCGCCGAAGAGTTTGACGGCGACATCGCCGCGCGTTCCGGCAATCAGTTCGTTGACGCGCATCTCAATCGGCTGCATAAACCCGAACGAAGCCGCGCCCGGCACTTCCCGTTCCAACTTCTTCGTCATTGCCTCGACGAGTTCTTCTTTGGTCATTCCCGATTTCCAATCTTCAATCGGATTGAGCATCACGAAAACATCGCACTGGTTGAGGCTCATCGAATCGTTGGCGACCGCCGGCGCGCCGCATTTTGAAACGACTTGTTTGACTTCGGGAAAAACCTTGAGGGATTTTTCGACTTCGGTCGTCGTTTTCATTGATTGATTCAAGGACACGCTCGGCAGCAGAATCGCTTCAATTAAAATATCACCTTCATCAAGACGCGGAATAAATTCGCCGCCTAAGAATGGAAAAATCGCCCCTGAAATCAGCACCAGCGCGACGGCTATTGCCAAAACCTGGGCGCGGAATTTCATCACGAACCGAAGCGCGGGCTGGTAAATCTGTTTCGACCAGCGAATCAGAAAACTTTCCTTTTCCGAAACATTGCCGCGCAAAATTAAAACGAGCATCGCCGGAATGTAAGTCAGAGATAAAATCAGCGAACCGAGCAGCGCGAAAATCACCGTCAGAGCCATCGGCACGAACATCTTTCCTTCGATTCCCCGAAGTGAAAGAATCGGCAGATAGACGATGCCGATAATGGCGACGGCGGACACGACCGGACGCGCCACTTCCAGACACGCTTCGAGAATCGTCCGTTCCGGCGGCTCGTGCGATTTGTGATGCTGCGCTTCGGCTCGCCTGCGGACGACGTTTTCGACCATCACGACCGCGCCGTCAACAATCAAACCGAAGTCCAACGCGCCCAGACTCATCAAATTTCCCGACACATTGAAAATCCGCATCAGAATCGCCGCGAACAGCATTGAAAGCGGAATAATCGTGGCGACGAGCAACGCGCCGCGCCAGTTTCCCAATAATAAAAGCAGAACGAAAATGACCAACGCCGCGCCTTCAAGCAGATTTTTCTCGACCGTGGCAATCGCCCGTTTGACGAGCGCGGTGCGGTCATAAAAAGGTTCAATCGAAACGCCCGGCGGCAATGTTTTGCGGATTTCGTCAATCCGTTCGGCGACGCGCCCGGCAACCGTC
>JAJAZE010000131.1 GCA_026785925.1 Pyrinomonadaceae bacterium | reverse complement strand
GTCGTCGAAACCAGCGTAAAGCTGACCGCCAATTCTTTGCGATAAACGCCGGAGACGCGGTTGACCGACGTTACGACTTGATTAAAGGCTTGGGTCGCGCCGCCGAACAAAGTCGTGTATTCAAAAGTCGTCGCCACCGCTAAACGATATGTGCGAATCTGTGCGCCGTTGCTGAACGACGGTGCATCTTCGATTGCCGATTCGCCGTCTCCTTTTAATTCTTCGTCTAAACTGCAATGAATCGAAGAATCTTTGGTCAGGTCGCTTTTATTATAAACGATGTAATTTCCGCGGTCGTTTTCCTGAAACGGGTCAATCGCAAAAGTTCCGCCGCTGCTCAGGATGTAGGCGTGAAAACCGCTCGGCGTAAAGTCGAAACGTGCGGTCGCCGTCGGGTCGTCAACGCCGTAGCCTTGAAAGGTTTTCCAACCCGGAAACCCGGCGGCGACTTCCGGCGACAAAATCGGCGAATCTTCGATGCGAAAACGCATCATCGTTCCGTCCGGCGCAGGAATTTCCAAAATGACCGGCTTGACCCGCGCCGCTTCCGCCGTAAATTCCAGCGGCGCACGGTCGAGAATCGCGCTCATATTATTTCGATTCAATCCATAGACCAGATATTTACCCGGCGTAATAAAGCGTCGTCCGATGCTTTGCACTTCGTCGTCGGTTTTTTGCTGCCATAAAGCAGATTTTTGATTTTTTTGCGCGGCAATTTTTGATTCGGTCGCGGCGAAATTTACGACTTGAAAAAAGCCGAGCGTCAATGCCAGGCAGAGCGAAAAGCGGCGTAAAATTGCCAAAGAATTCGTCAATCTCATCATTATTCTCCTAAATTTAGAAATGTTTCAATTATTGGGGCTGCTAAAGATGGCACTATCGTATAACTATAACGCTCATTCGTCAAAGCTAAATCTAAAAAAGGCTTCGTCCATATTTGAACGAAGCCTTTTAGATGAGTGTATCAGCAGCCCGCGCTGACGCTTGGGCTACTGATACTTTTAACTTCAGATTCGGCGGAACTTACCGAACGAAGGCGTTGGGAATCGGCAAATCGGTTGCCGCTCCGAACCCGATGCCCGTGAATCCGGCGGTGCTTCGGTTCAGATACCACGTCCCGTTTCGGAACACCGCGACATCAGCGCGTCCGTCGCCGTCGTAATCGGCAGGTGTCGGCAGGTCGGTCGAGTTACCGAATTGGATTCCCGACAAACCGGATTGGCTTTGCAGCAGATACCAGGTTCCGTTTGATGGACGAAAGACGGTGATGTCCGCGCATCCGTCGCCGTCGTAATCCGCCGCGACGGGTTTGTCCGCCGCATTGCCGAACTGCACGCCGGTGAATCCGAGTTGGCTTCGCAATTGATACCAGATTCCGGCGCGATAGACGGCGAGATCGGTTTTGCCGTCGCCGTCGAAATCGGCGGCAACCGGTTTGTCGCCGTTTTGTCCGAATTGAATGCCGGTGAATCCGAGTTGCGAGCGCAGCAGATACCACGTTCCATTCGACGGACGAAAGACCGCGAGGTCGGCTTTGCCGTCACCGTCAAAGTCCGCCGGAACCGGAATGTCTTCCGCCGTGCCGAACGATACGCCGGTAAATCCGAGTGAACTGCGCTGTAAATACCAAGTTCCTGAGCGATAAACGGCGACATCGGTTCTGCCGTCGCCGTCATAATCGGCGGGCGTGATTTTGTCGGTCGGGTTGCCGAATTGAATGCCGGTAAATCCGTTGGTGGATTGATTCAGATACCAGACGGCGTTGGACGGTCGAAAAACCGCGAGATCGGCTTTGCCGTCGCCGTCGAAATCAAACGGCACGGACGAAACCGTCGGGTCGGCGATGACGACGATGCCGGTGCGCTGCGCCGCATTGACGGTCGTCACATAAACGGTTTTAGTCGCCGGATTGACTTTGATTCGTGAAGGTGTCAGCGGAATCGGCAGAACTTTCCGCACCGCCAGCGAATTTCCGTCCAGAAAGCTGATGCCGGAAGTGGTTTCGTCGTTAAAGTCGGTGATATGCCCGAGATAGATTCGATTGCGCGGTTCGTCAATCGCCATCGAAACGGGAGCGTTGACCAGTGAAACGGTTGAAACAACGGCATTCGTGCTGCCGTCAATCGCGGTTAAAGTGCGGTTGGTGTTGCTTCTGACGAATAATCTGCCCGTCGTCTCGTTAAGGACAATTTCCGATGCCGCCGACAGCGGAACGGTGGCGATCAGCGAATCATCCGCGCCGTTTAAGACGCGCAAACTGGTCGAATTGAAAAAATACACGCGGTTTAAGTTTCGATTGACCAGAATGTTTGAAACATTGGTGAATCCGGGAACGGGCGCGGCGACATCGGTTGTGCCGTCAATCGCGCCAACCGATGTGCCGCTAGCGACTTGGAAATAAATGCGATTCGTCACCGGATTAACGGTGATCGCGCTAAAAAACCGGGTGTTTGCCGGGAAGAACGCGCTCGTATTGACAAACGAAGCCGTGTTGGTTGCGCCGTTAATGACGCTGATGCTCGACGGAAATGCACTGCCGGAGCCGACGTTTAAAATATAAACTTTGTTGGTCGTCTCGTTGACCGCCGGAGTGCTGAACGGCTGCCCGCCGATTTCGACGTTGGCGATGACGCTGTTAGTTGCGCCGTTGACGACCGCGACAAAACCGGCGGCACCAAAACCGGCGGTTCCAGCGACATTGGCGGACGAATTGACCATATAAATCCGGTTGGTCGAGACGTTCTGCGCGGCGAAAATGTAGCGTCCGAGATTGTGCGGCAAGCCGCTGATCGTTCCAAGATTATCGCCCGCATCGAGAAAAGCTAAATCAGCGTTCGCTCGGTTGCGCCCGAAGTAAAATGAATCGTTGTTCGGATTGACCACGCCTTCGCTGACTTCCGCCGCCAACGCCGTGTTGACGAAAGAATTGTCGTTGAGGTTGATGGTTTGCAGAGTGAACAATTGATACGCGACAAAGGCGCGATGAGTGTTCGGATTGACGGCGACATCCGAAGAACTCAAACCGGCGGTCGTTGTCGTTTCAATGGCGTTGGTCGCGCCGTTGATAATCGTCGTTCTGATATTGTTGGATGCCGCCACGATTTTGTTCGTGCTTTCATCAATGGCGATTTCACCCGTTCCGACATTGGCGATGTTCGCCAGCACCGTATTAAAAGTCGCGCTCGTCCGTTTTGCGTCAATGACGCTCAACGCTCCGCTGCTCAAAAGATGTTCCGACAAAGTTAAAAGTAGTTAAGCTACTGCTCGTTCTTTGAAAATCTTAGTTTATTAAATCGGCAAATTGAATCAGTCCGACGATTGCCGATGCGGTCATCGAAAATAATCCGGTGGCTAATCT
>JAJAZE010000130.1 GCA_026785925.1 Pyrinomonadaceae bacterium | reverse complement strand
GAATCAACCAATGTTACAGCACCTGAGCCGCCGCCAAAGAGCCGTTATGATGTGACGACCGCGAAATCGGTTATTTACCGAATTATGCCCGACGGCGGCAACGATATTATCTGGAATTCACCGACCATTACGGCGTTTTCAATTTACGCGCCGCCAGCCGGAAACGGCGTTTTGGTCGGGACTTCCGACAAAGGCAGAATTTACAGCGTCGGCAATGACGGACGCGAAACTTTGGTTTTGCAGTCAAACGAAAATCAAATTTCGACGCTCACGGCGGGCGGCAAAAATCTTTATGCAACTTCGAGCAACCAAGGCAAGCTTTTCAGTTTCGGAGCGGAAACCGCTGCCGAAAGCAGTTACTAATCTTCGATTTTAAATGCGCGGACGAGCGCGACCTGGGGCAGAATCTGGTGGCGTTCGAGCGGCAACATCGTTTTGCAAACACGCAGCGGCAACACCGAAAAACCCGATGAAACCTGGAGCGATTGGAGCGCGAATTACACTGACCCGCAAGGCGCGCAAATTGCCAGCCCGAAAGCAAAATTTCTGCAATGGCGAGCCGTTTTCAAAGGTTCGGCAACTTTAAACGAAGTCAATGTCACTTACCTTTCGCGCAACATCGCGCCGGAAATACTTTCAATTCAGATTTTGCCGACCAACGTCGGTTTGCTTGCCAGCCCGCCGATTCAGATTGACCCGAATATCGAAAATTCAGGCATTGACCCGACGTTTTTCGGACTGCCGCCGACGTTTAATTTACCGCCGCGCCGCGTCTATCAAAACGGCGCACGCGCCCTGCAATGGACGGCGGAAGACCGCAACGGCGACAAACTTTTGTATGATGTTTATTTCCGCGAAACCGGCGAAAGCGACTTTAAACTACTGCGCGAAAATCTGCGTGAAAATTTTCTGACGATTGACGGTTCGGCTCTCACAGGCGGACGTTATATTTTCAAAATTGCGGCAAAAGATTCGCCTTCCAATCCGGCGGCGCAGACGCTTTCCGGCGAATTAACCAGCGAACCGGTTGATATAGATAACGCCGCGCCGACGGTTTCCGCCGTCGGCGCAGCGCAAGTCACCGGCGGCAAAGCGCGTGTTTCCTTTGAAGCAATTGATGCGTCGAGCTATTTGCAGAAAGCCGAATACAGCATTAACGGCGGCGAATGGCAGGAAGTCTACGCGGACGACGGCATTTCCGACGGTCAAAAAGAGCGTTATACTTTGGAAATCTCTTTAAATAATGCGGGCGAATATTTGATCACCCTGCGCGTTTTCGACGCGAACGGCAATGTCGGAAACGCGCGAGTTCTGGCGAGAAAGTAATTTTATTTTTTCTGCGTTAAAGTCATCGTTTCACTTTCAGAATTTATTTCCAAATGTCTGGTTGTGCCTTCGACGACGCTCGGCGGCACGAGTTCGCCGGTTTTATAACGCGAATCGGGCGCGACGTATGCGGTTTGAGGCGGCGGCAGAGCGTTGTTCGGCGGCGCGGCGGAAAATACGTTTTGAGCCTGCGGTGGTGCGAGTTGATTATTTTGCCGTTCGTTCTTTTTCAGTTGAGTATAATGCGCGATGCCGCTACCGAGCGAACCGAAAGCCGGAATCAACATCCAGAACCACCAGAATCTTCCGCCCGCGACGTTCGTTATTCCTAAAACTACCGCGACCAGCAAAAAAGCCAAACCGGTAAATATCTTGACCATCGCGCTTTCCCAATTAATCGGCTTGCCTTTTTTATCAACCAGATTCAGCGGTTTCGGCAGATTTCCCGACAGTGCTTCGGAGATATTGCCTAAATCCGTTCCGCAGCGACGGCAAAACTTTCCCGTTTCGACATTTTGGGTTCCACATTTTGGGCAAAACATAATTTTTTATAGTTCAAAGTTCAAAGTTCAAAGTTCAAAGTCAAATGTTCGGTTCTAACTTTACCTTGAACTTTGAACTTTGAACTCTTTGTCTATCAGCTTCAAAAAGTATAACGCCGGCGGCGACCGCGACGTTCAGCGATTCGATGCGTCCGCGCATCGGAATTTTCACCAGCGCGTCGCATTTCTCCGCCGTCAAGCGATGCAAGCCTTTGCCTTCACCGCCTAAAATCAACGCGCACGGAACATTCCAGTCCCAATCAGCATAACTTTTTTCCGCCGCGCCGCTCGTCCCGATAACCCAAATGTTATGCTCTTTCAATTCTTCAATCAAGCGATTGAGATTGGTTACTTTGGCGACTTTGACGTATTCGGCTGCGCCCGCCGAAGATTTGGCGACGGTTTCAGTCAAACCGACGGCGCGGCGTTCCGGGATAAAAACACCGTCCGCGCCCGCGCATTCCGCCGAACGCAAAATCGCGCCGAAGTTTCGCGGGTCTTCCACGCCGTCGAGAATAACAAGCAGAACATTTTCACCGATTTCGAGTTTTCGGTAGATTTCGCCGAGCAGTTTATCGGTCGGGTAATAATCAGCCGCCGCGACGAACGCGACCACGCCTTGATGGTTTGCGCCGCGTTCGACCAATCGGGACAAATTTTCTCTGGCAACTTTTTGAAACGGAACGCCGTTTTGTCTGGCTAAAGATAAAATTTCGGCGAGTCTTTTTTCCTGTGCGCCGTCGGCGGCGACGATTTTTTCAATGCGCCGGTTCGCGGCGCGCAACGCTTCTAAAACCGGCAGAACACCGTAAATGACGTTCTTCGGCGGTTCGCCGTCTGATGCCTCGATGTTTGGTCGGCGTTCTTCGGCTTTCGATTTATAATTCGGAGCCGCCGATTCGAGATTTCCTTCAGCCTTAGACCTTGAACCTTGAACCTTGAACCTTGAACCTTGAACCTTGAACTTTTTCATAAAAGATGCCATTGAAGACGCGAGTATTTTGTAAATTGCGCCAGATTGTTGACCGTCGTTAAATTTTCGAGATTAAATTTTCCAAAGCCTTCTCTTTTCAAACCGCGTGAATCGGTTTTTTCCTCGACTTCCCAAATGCCTGTTAAATTACTGCGATTCTGCAAATAACTGTCAACGAATTTCGCACCGGACGCAAATTCTCTGAGTTTATTTAACAGTTTTTTAATGTTGTCTTTCGCCAGTAATTCCTTTTCCGCTTCCAAAGATGAAAAATCAAAACCTTTGGCATAAATTCTGTAACCTATCGAATCAAAGCGACTGTAAATATCAATTAAAGATTCGTCGGACGCGGTTTCGGACGTGTCCAAAATTTTGTTTTCGCCCTTTTTATTATACTTTTCCGTCGCTTCGATTTTGCGTTCAAACACCGCGCCCGACACGAGTAAAGCCAAATTTTCAGACGCGATTTCCACGACTTCATCCCGATTAAAAAGTATTAAAATCAATTTGTCGTCGAAAAACTCGATGCCGCGCAATCGCTGCGCCGGTTTTTCGACGGCTAATGTTTCGTCGCTCAAAATTAAACTTTCGAGACCGAAATCTTCCAGCCGCGCTCGCAGAATCTCCGCTTCCTTCTCAGATTCGGTGCGTGCCAGCGGCAATGAATCAGCGGCGGCGAGCAGCCTCTTGACGGCTTCGGCTTCCAACTTTAATAAACCAGCCGCCGCTGACAACTTCGCTTCATCGAAATTGTCGGCGTTCGGCAAAAAAATCACATTGAATCCTTTTTCCCACGACTCCAATTTTCGGAGATTGGGTTTGAAAAAGCGGCTTTGCGATTCGGTTATTTCGAGTTCGCCGCCGCAGTAGAGACATTTCAAACGGTTCGGCGGATTCTTGCGCCCGCATTTCGCGCAGGCGATCATTTCCTCCGGCTTAAAAGCGATATTTTCAGATGGCAGCGGCAAATCCGTGAGCCATTCTTCCGGCAAATTTTTCTCCATATTCTTTATCAACCGACGCTTTGAAAAACGGACGTTTCCTCAAAAGTCACGCTTGACCGTGCGGCACATAAAAAGGCAAACTGTAAATACTTATTTTATTCGGCAGCGGTGACATTTTACGATTAACGGATTCAGATATTTTTATAAAAACACTAATTTTCAACCGCCAATTGTGTCAAATTCAATTGTCAATTGTAGATTATAAACTTATTTTCATCAGAACTTTTTCAGATTTTCAGACATTTTATCAAGATCAGTTTAAAATCCGTTTTCTTTCAGTCAACTGCGGTTCGATTTATCTTAAAATTTTATTATACAGAAGGTTTTTGAAATGCAGTTTGATATGTCTGCCAACTCTTCGTGGCAATTTGGGCATCGCGGTCGGGTCGCGGTTTTTATTGACGGAAACAATCTTTTTCACGCCGCCCGTTTTCATAATATAGATATTGATTACAACAAACTTCTCCGTTTGCTGCTCGGCGACGGTCGGCTGCTTCGCGCCTTTTTTTACACGGGCGTTGATGCGGGCGCGGAACGGCAGCAAGGATTTTTGCTGTGGATGCGCCGCAACGGTTTCCGCGTCGTGCAAAAGGAATTGAAAACTTTTTACGACGGCACGCGCAAAGCAAATCTCGATGTCGAAATCGCGGTTGATATGCTCTCGCTCGCCGGACGTTACGACACGGCGGTTTTAGTTTCGGGCGACGAAGATTTCGTCTACGCCTTAAACGCCATCGCCTACAAAGGCTGCCGCGTCGAAGTCGCCGGATTTCGCTCGAACACCGCGCCGCGTCTGATTGATGTCGCCGATTTTTTTATTGATTTGGGTGACATCGCCGAACTCGTTCGCAAGGACGTTTCGCAAAGCGGACAATACGATATTCCGTCGTTTGTGCCGCCCGGCGAATTGCCGCCCGAAACAATTCGCGGCAACGCCGATAAAAATTTCGCGCCGGTTTCAAACAAAATCCGCTTCGAGCCGCAGTTTGCGGAAGATGAAACGGATGATTATCAAAATATGGTGCGCGTCAGAGACGAGCGATAATTGTCGGAGCGCGGGCAAATCGCCGGCTGTGAACGCGCTCCGCGTTCACAATGTTTGCATAGAATTTAAATTTGAATTTACCCGACACTTTATTCGTGATCACGCGCTGATGGCGGACGAAATCCGCGTTCCCGGTATAATGAAACTTTTCACAGTTCAGGAAGCGAACGAATTATTGTTCATACTGCGTCCGAAACTCGAAGAAATACAAGTGCAGTATGCGAAAACCGCTTCATTTCGCGGTTCGGCGAAAGCGGCGGCACAGGCGGCGAACGATTTCGGCGGCGGCGGAATGGAAAGCGGCACGGCTTACGTCAAAGCACTTTATCAAATCGGCAAATTAACCACCGAACTGCACGAACTCGGCGTTCGACTAAAAGATTATTCCAGCGGCTTGATTGATTTCCCTTCGATGCGCGACGGTCAGATAATTCTGCTCTGCTGGCAGCTTGGCGAAGTCGAAGAAATTGAGTGGTGGCACGAAATGGAAACAGGTTTCGCGGGCAGAAAGCCGCTTTGAGTGGGTA
The DNA here is from genome assembly GCA_026785925.1 of Pyrinomonadaceae bacterium. GTDB lineage: Bacteria > Acidobacteriota > Blastocatellia > Pyrinomonadales > Pyrinomonadaceae. The sequence continues at coordinate 2,758 of JAJAZE010000130.1, read as the reverse complement.
TTTTTTAATTTGAGTCTAATCAATGTTGAAGATCAATCGTAACGCCAAGCTAAAAGCGAAAACCAAAGTTTAACTTCCAAAATCCGAAATCACTATGTTTTCCTTAACTTTACTATTGACGAGTTAAAGTAATCTCTGATACTATCCACTCAGTTTTCCAATTCTTATAGAATTCACTTTTCCTACAAAAAGAATTTCTAATTTTTGACTAAATAATTGTTATGAATTGTTCTGTTTGCAATCGAAACAATGCCGTGACGTTATCAATTTGTCCGAGCTGCGGCTCGATGATCCGCGATTCGGTGCGTGAAGAACTCGTTCCCAAAATCTCCGGGAGCGGCAAATTGGTTAAAGCTGAAGTTAAAGAACATATAATAATGCCGATTAAATTTGTTGAATCGGCTAAAACTCCCGCACCGCCAAAACCGGCTGTCGCGCCCCAAACAGCGACGACGGAAATTTCCGCCAAAACGACCAGTCCGACGCTGGTCGAGTTTCACAGCAAAAATGCGACGCTTCCCGAATGGCGTTTGCAGCTTCAAAACGTCGTTCGTCAGCGGCACGAAACCAGTTTGGCGGCAGCGCAAACGATAACACAAACGGCGACACCGCCCGTCCAACGCACGAGGCTCGTCACGAACGGCGCAACCGCTTTGAAAGCGCAGCCGTTTGCACAGGCGGGAACTGTTCCGCACAAAAATCCGACCTTGAGTAGTGCTTTGGAACGCATCGAAAAATCGCGCCGCCAATTTTTGAAAGAAGCGGAACTGCCGGAACCTTCGCCGGTGGTTTCGACGGCAAAAGCCGGCAAAAACTATGCTCTTCACATCGCGCCAAAAACCGGCGGCGCGGAAACCAAATCGGCTGAAATAAATTCGCCGGTCGGTTCGTTTGCCAAACCGAAGCTCGTTTCGTCGCTGCGAACCGAGAGTGAAAAATTCGATACCGACAAGCTGCCGCCGCTGCCGAAACCGGCGCAGGTTGCAACAAGTTTTGAAAGCCGCGTCACGATTCTCGACGAGTTAAAACCGACGCTTGAAGAGGTGTTTGAAACTAAAATTAATGTCGCTGATGCTGCTAAAACAAAAACTGCGCCGACTGAAACTGCCGGAACGCCGGAAGTTGAGGAAGTCGAAGAATTTGACGATTGCGCGTCGTTTGCGATGCGATTTAACGCCGGACTTTTCGATTTGATTATCGGCACTTTCCTGAGTTTATTTCTGCTCGCGCCGTTTATGCTTTTGGGCGGAAATTGGTTTTCCGTCGCCGGAATGTTCGCTTTTCTCGCCACTTGCTCGCTCGTGATGTTTATTTATATGACGACGGCAATCGGGTTTTACGGCAGAACTTTCGGAATGCGGTTGTTTTCATTGGAAATCGTTGACATCGAAAGCGAAGATTATCCGACTTTTCATCAGGCGGCGGTCAGTTCGGCGGTCTATCTATTGTCACTCGCGCTCGGCGGAATCGGATTCTTGACGCTGCCCTTTAATGAAGACAAACGCGCCGTTCACGATTTGGTGTCGGGAACGGTGATGATTAAAGAGTAGTTCAAGGTTCAAGGTTCAAAGTTCAAGGTTTGCATTCCAACCTTGAACTTTGAACGTTGAACCTTGAGCTTTGAATCGTGAACGAAAAAACTCTCGAAAAAATCTGTGCCGAACTTGGGTCTGTTTTAAGCGGACAAAAGTTCGGCAAAATTTTTAACCTCGCCAAACTTCAATTGGCGATTGATTTTCGCCTGCCCGATTCGCAGTATCTATTCGTCAGCGTCGAACCGTCCGCGCCGCGCATTTATTTAATCAAACGCCGTCTGCGCGACTTGGAAAAGCAGTCGAAAAATCAAACCGGCTTCGTAATGTTTTTGCGAAAGCGTTTGGCGCACGCGGTTTTGAAATCAATCGGCAAACTAGACAACGATAGAATTCTGCGGCTTGCGTTGACCGCGAAAGACCAACTCGGACAGACGGAAAATTATACGCTGGTCGCGCAGTTGACGGGTCGCTCGGCAAATTTGCTGCTGCTCGATAAAAACGATTTCGTGCTTGATGCCTGCCGCGAAACTTTCGGAGCCGGTCAGGAAATCGCTTCGCGTTACGCGCCGCCGGTGCGCGATGCGGAGACGCGAAAGCGCACTGCGGAGGAAAGTTTTCCGCCGGGCGAATTTGCCAGTTTGTCGGAAAGTCTGGACGCGCACTTTCTGAAACAGGAAGCTGAAAGAATTTTTCAATCGAAGGCGAACGCGGCGCGGAGCAAAATCAAACAGGAAATCTCAAAACGGGAGAAACTGGCAAAAAAACTCAAGCAGGATTTAAGCAATCACGGCGACGCGGAAACCTGGAAACGATTGGGCGATTTGCTGCTCGCCAATTTAGCGACGGCAAAGAGGTACGGCGACAAAATTTCGGTGACGGATTATTACGACGAAAACGCGCCGACTATCGAAATCGAAGTTGACGAAAATATTTCGATCACCGATGCTGCCGGCAAGTTCTTCAAACGCTACACCAAAGCGCGCAACGCGCAAACAGAACTTTCGCAAAGGCTGAAAGATTTAGAAACGAAAATTTCGGAACTGCTTTTCGAGCGGGAAAGAATCGAAGATGCGATTGCGGAAAAAGACGAGACCTTTTTAATGGATTTTACCGGCGAGAAAATCGAAGAAAAGCCGACCAAATCAAAAGATAAGTCGAGCGAAGACTTCACCGGCGCACGCCGCTACAATTCATCCGAAGGCTTTGAAATTTTGGTTGGAAAG
>JAJAZE010000129.1 GCA_026785925.1 Pyrinomonadaceae bacterium | reverse complement strand
TTCGGAAGAATCAACCGGATTGAATTTTGTCGCCCAACCGTCGCCGTGAAAAAATCCTAATTTCAGATGATTCGCTGAAGATGTGGAAAAATAAGCGGATTGCGGAGAATTCCGGCTTTGGCGGGCGATGATTTTTGACGATTATCGCCCGCCATTTTATTTTTCGACATTTTTTTCAAATCTTTGTTTGTTGATTGGAAAAATCGTGTCAAATAAGTGTATGCTTTTAAGTTAATGTTTGGGGCGAAAGTCTTCTCTTTATCAAAAGCTCTGGCGGTTTCTTAGAGAGCAATACCTTCCTTTTCAAACACCAATTCAAGATACAAATTTAATACGGAAAATTTAATATAAAATGGCATTCAAGTCTTTATTCAGTCTATTTTCGAGCGATTTGGCGATTGATCTCGGCACGGCGAACACGCTCGTTTATGCGAAAGGTCGCGGCATTGTCGTTAGCGAGCCTTCGATTGTCGCAATCAACAAAGTTACCAATCAGGTCGAAGCGGTCGGGCGCGATGCAAAGGAAATGCTCGGCAGAACGCCGGGAAATATCGTGGCGATTCGTCCGATGAAAGACGGCGTGATCGCCAATTTTGAAGTGACGGAAAAAATGCTTCAGCATTTTATCCGCAAAGCGCACAACGGAAAAAGTTGGGTGCGCCCGCGGGTCGTCATCGGGATTCCGTCGGAAATTACGCAGGTCGAACGCCGCGCCGTCGAAGATTCGGCGTATCGCGCGAAAGCGAGTGAAGTTTATCTGGTCGAAGAAGCGATGGCGGCGGCAATCGGCGCGGGACTTCCCATTACCGAACCGCACGGAAATATGGTCGTGGACATCGGCGGCGGGACAACCGACATCGCGGTGATTTCGCTGTCGGGAATCGTTTATTCACGCGCTGTGCGCGTCGCCGGCAACGAGATGGACGAAGCGATTACGCAGTTTATCAAACGTAAATACAATCTTTTAATCGGCGAACGCACCGCCGAAGCGATTAAAATCGCGCTCGGTTCGGCGTTTCCTTTGGAAGAACCGCTTTCGATGGAAGTGCGCGGACGAAATTTAATTGAAGGAATTCCGAAAACTATTACGATCTCGGACGAAGAAATCCGCGAAGCTCTGGCGGATTCGGTGGCGACGATTATCAACGCCGTTCGCGTCGCGCTCGAACGCACACCGCCGGAACTTTCCGCCGATATTGTCGAGCGCGGAATCGTTTTGACCGGCGGCGGCGCACTTCTGAAAAATCTCGATAAACGCCTGACGATTGAAACCGGCTTGCCGGTCGTCATCGCTGACGATCCGCTTTCGAGCGTCGTGCTGGGAACGGGCAAAATGCTCTCGGATTTTGAATTGCTGAAGCGTGTTAAATGGGATAATACGATGATGACCGGCGGCTAAAAACAGTTATCAGTTATCAGTTATCAATTTCCTACTGCCAACTGATAACTGATAACTGATAACTGAAGAGATGGCTGAACGAAGTCAAAAGGAAGTTTGGAAAATAACGCCGTGGTTGATGCTGCTTTTGCTTTTGTGCAATTTCGCGTTGATGGCGTTTGACGCGCGGCAGACTAATACGCAGCAGCGCGTGATTCGTGTGTGGGCGCAGACGGCTGCCGATTTCGTGCAGTCGCCCGTCACTTTTGTCGGCTCCGCAATAACAAATTATTTTTCCTCGATTTCTTCGATGCGAACCGCGCAGAGCGAAAACGACGTTCTCAAACAACGTGTGCAGGAACTCGAAATCGAGGTGCAAACGAACAAAGGTCTGACGGTCGAAAACGAACGCCTCAAATCGCTGCTCGAATTAAAGGCAAACACTAACTACAAATTTTTGTCGGCGCAAGTTATCGGGCGCGATACGTCGGCGTGGTTCGACACTTCGATTATTGATCGCGGAAGTCTCGACGGCGTGAAATTGAATATGCCGATTGTCACCAACGGCGGATTGGTCGGCAGAGTAACGGCGGTCAGTCCTTTGACGGCGCAGGTCGCTTTGATAACCAAAGACAAAGCCGGTTTAGGCGCGGTCGTCGGGACTTTGGAAGTGTCGAACGCGAACGGCGTGGTGAGCGGCAGCGGGCAGAAAGAAATTCTTGAAATGGGTTATGTGCCGGGCAGCATCGAAGTCAAAATCGGCGAAAGCGTTTATACGAACGGACAGGACGGAATTTATCCGGCGGGTTTGAAATTGGGCGAAGTCATCGAAGTTCGAGCTGATTCGGCGACGCAGCCGCAGCGAATTTTTATTCAGCCGAGCGCGAAACTTTCGGCGATGCAGGAAGTCGCCGTGCTGCTTTACGAGCCGCCGCCGCGCCCTGAATTTGAGAAAACGCTGCCGAATGCAAAGAAGAAGTGATAAGTGAGAGGTGAAAAGTGAAAACTCGGTTGAACTTATAGTTCTCATTTCTCGCGTCTCATCTCTATTAAAAATGGAACAGGTAAAAATCACCGCCGCATTAATTGTCGCCGTTCTGCTTCAGTGGACGCTTCGTAATGTTGCCGAGCCGCTCACATTTATAGATTTTCCATTGATTATCGTGGTCTACGCCGCGCTTCGGGGAAGTTCGATCAGAGCTTTGTTTTACGCGACATTTGCCGGCATCGCGGTTGACGCTCTGAGCGGCGGACTGCTCGGCGCGAACGGCTTCTCTAAAACCTTAATCGCTTTTATCGTCTCCGAAATCGTGCGCCGCGTCTATGTGGACAACCTTTTATTACGAATCCCTGTCATAGCCGGTGCGTGTTTGTTGAACGATTTGGTCTATTACGGAATGCACCGGCTGCTCGGTCAGTCACCGACCGGACAGTTCGTGCCGACCGTCGCCTACACGCTGATTGGAACAACTATCGCGGGAACAATTATTTACTTGATTTTGGATCGCTTTTTCGCAGAGAATATCAGAAAGGGCAAGCGCGAAGTTTTTGCGCCGCGTCGTCAAACCCGGCGGCGTAATCCGATTCGATTAGGGAGTCGCAGATGAGTTTGAGTGAAAATTAAGAAGGCGAAAGTAAAAATTAAATTTAGGGTTTGAGCGACACTCAATTTTCATTTCTTTCCGGCAGAATCTACACTTAAAAACAATTTGAAATCTGAAGTTAGAGATTTGAAATTTATATGAAACTACACGACCAGGCGCAGAATTTAGGCATCAGAGTCGGCACGATTCAAGTTATCGCCTTTGTTTTATTGGCGATTCTCGGCGTTCGGCTCTATTTTTTGCAGATAGTCAAAGGCGAATACTATAGCGACAAAGCCGAAAATCAGCGTGTGCGGCTGATCCCGATTCCCGCGCCGCGCGGAGCGATTTTCGACCGCAACGGGAAACTCCTCGTAGATTCGCGTCCGACTTACAACGTCACTTTATCGAACGAGCAGATCAAAAAGATTGACATCAGCGACCGCATCGAAGATTACGCGGGCGGCTTGAAAGTTGACCGTCAATATCTGGTCGAACGCCTGAATTTAATCAGGAAGCAGCCGGGTTTTGAATTGATGGTATTAAAGGAAAACGCCACGATTCAGGATATTACCTGGGTCGAGGCGCACGCCGAAGAATATCCCGAACTGCGAATCGAACTGCGTCCGCAGCGTTTTTATCCGCTGGGGAAAACGCTCGCGCACACTCTCGGCTACGTCGGCGAGATCAGCGCGAAGCAGCTTGAAAAGCCGGAAACGATTGAGAAAGGTTTTCGTCCCGGCGACATTATCGGCAAAGGCGGGCTTGAGCAGTATTACGACGAATTTTTGCGCGGCAAGCCCGGTTTCCGAAAGGTTATCGTTGACAGTCGCGGGCGCGTCCAGAGCGAACTCGAAATCGTGCAGCCGCAAGCCGGACAGGATTTAGTTTCGACCATTGACCTCGATTTGCAGTTGGCGGCGGAAGAACAGCTTGCCAATTCATCAACCAAGCGCGGCACGATTGTCGCCACTGATCCGAACAACGGCGAGATTTTGGTGATGGCTTCCGCGCCCTCGTTCGACCCGAATGCGTTTGTGATGCGAAGCACCACGCCGGAAGGACGCAAGGAAATTTCCGAATATCAGACCAATGAAGAAAGACCGTTGCTGAACCGCGCCATTCAGGGACGTTATCATCCCGGCTCGACGTGGAAAATTCCCGAATCAATCGGTGCGCTTCAACAGGGAGCGATTACTGCCGCCAATTCCAATGTCGCTTGCGGCGGCGGAATTACCATCGGCAATAAATTCACCCGGTGTATGGGCAGTCACGGCTCACCGCCGCTTTCTTACGCGATTACCAAATCGTGCGACGGTTATTATTACCGTCTGGCATTGAAAATGAAAATCGAAGGGCTAATCGAAATGATCGAAGAATTTGAGTTCGACAAGCGTTCGGGCGTTGATTTGCCGAATGAAAAAATCAGCCAAACGCCGAAATCGTGGATGCCGAGCGTCGTCAAAAGAGAAGGAAAATGGAGCGACATCCGTACCGTTTATGCGTCCATCGGACAGGACACGGTCGTCGTCACACCGATTTCGCTGCTGCGCGCCGTTTCAATCGTCGGCGTTCAGGGAAAAATGTTCGTGCCGCATCTTTTGAAGGAATTCAAATCAATCGGCGCGGTCGGCAAAGAAGGCGATTTGAGTTACGTTCCGGCAAAATCGAGTTTCGGCTTTAATCGTCCCGACCCGAAAATTGTCGAAATGACACCCGAACAAAATAAAATTGTGCTCGACGGAATGTGGGGCGTGGTCAACGGCGGCGGAACGGGCGCGGGCATCAAAATCAACGGTTTTGATATTGCAGGTAAAACCGGCACGGCGCAAAACTCCTCGCTAAATTCAGGTGGAGCGCAGGATCATTCGTGGTTTGTCAGTTTCGCGCCCGCTTATAAACCGGAGATTGCGGTGCTGGCTTTGATCGAAAATTCCGGCTTCGGCGGCAGACACGCCGCGCCCGCCGTCAAAGCCGTCTACAATGCGTATCTTTTGAAAAATCATTCGGACTTATTAGACGGACAACAAATAGCTAAGAAATAATACAGTTATCAGTTATCAGTTATCAGTCAACAAAAAACTGACAACTGATAATTGGTAACTGATGACTGAAAAATGGTTGCAGTTTTTGAAAAACGTAATTTAAGAGATTTCGACTGGTTGACGGCTATTCTCGCCGTTTCGATTGTTTTTTTCGGCGTGTGGCAAATTTATAACGCCCAGCCGACGGAGAATTACTGGTCAAAACAAATCAACGGGTTTTTTATCGCGCTCGTCGCTTTAGCCGTTATTTCGATGATAGATTACCGCCGCGTGATTGATGCCGCGCCGGTTTTCTATATTTTCGGTTTGGTGTTGCTCGCGCTGGTTTTGGTTCCGGGTCTCGGCGTGAAAGTCAACGGGCAGACGGCGTGGCTGAAAATTCCGATTATCGGACAGTTTCAGCCATCGGAGTTTGTCAAGATTCCGACGATTCTGATGCTGGCAAAATACTTCGGTGCGCGGAAAGCAAGCAGTTTGCGATTAAAGGAAATACTGATCGGCGGTCTGATTTTAGCCGCGCCGGTCGGTTTGATTATGCTCGAACCGGATGCGGGACAAGCGATGACTTATTTCCCGATTCTCGCCGTTATCCTGTTTCTTTCGGCAGTCAAAGTTCGCTATATCGTGCTGACTATCGCCGCCGGTTTGATTTTGATGCCGCTGGCTTATCATGTCGGCGTGCAGACGGGAAAAATCAAAAACTATCAGCAGGAACGCATCAACGTCATTCTCGACCCCGAAAACGCCGACCCGAAAGGTTACGGTTATCATACCGTTCAATCAATGATTACGGTGGGCAAAGGCGGTGTATCGGGAATCAAGGGCGATACGGAAACGTCGCAGGCGAAATTGAAATTTTTGCCCGAACCGCACACCGATTTTATTTTTGCGGTGACGGCGGAAAACACCGGTTTTATCGGCTGCATCTCGCTGCTTTTAGCCTACGCGCTGCTTTTGTCGAGACTCGTCGCCGGTGCGCGGCAGGCTCCCGACCGCGCCGGAATGCTGGTGATTATGGCGATTGCGGGCGGAATGACGTTCCAGATTTTTATGAACGTCGGAATGGTTTTGGGATTTCTGCCGGTCATCGGCGTTCCGCTGCCGCTGATGAGCGCGGGACTTTCGGCGGTGTTATCAACCTTTATCGCTATCGGTTTTGTAATCAGCGTGAAGATGCGAAGATTTGTTAATTAGAAGATTTGAAAAGGTCAGAATTATGAAAAATATCAAAACAAAGGAAGTCGAATCAATCGCTCCGAAAAAGCGACGGTTTTGGAGTTTTGTCTGGTTTCCGACCGCGTTGCTGCTGGCTTTGTCGGCGGGCGGTCTGACCGGCGTGCTGGCTTCGTATTATTTGAATAATTCACGATTTTCGACGGAAGTTTCCGCGCTCGCCACTTATCGTCCGCCGCAGGTGACGACGATTTACGCCGCCGACGGCGAAACGATTCTGGCGGAGTTCGCGCTCGAAAAACGCATCCCGATCAAAGAGAGAGACATTCCGAAAAATGTCGAAAACGCGCTGATTGCCGTTGAAGATTACCGATTTTACAATCACATCGGCATTGATCCATACCGCATCGCGGGCGTGGTTTTCAAAAATATCACGACCGGCAAAATGGAAGGTGCTTCGACGATTACGCAGCAGCTCGCTAAAAATCTTTTTCTCTACCGCGATCAAACCTACACGCGCAAAGTCAATGAATGGGCGGTTGCCCTGCAAATCGAGCGGCTTTACACCAAGCGGCAAATTCTCGAAATGTATATGAATTACGTTTTTCTCGGTGCCGGTGCTTATGGATTTGAAGCAGGTTCAAGAACGTATTTCAATAAATCTTTAAAGGATTTGAGTTTGGAAGAAGCCGCGCTGCTGGCGGCGATTCCGAAATCGCCCGAATATTCGCCGACGCGCAATATGGAAAAAGCAAAAGAACGGCGCGATGTCGTGCTTGACCAGATGGCGAAGTATTACCCGGAAATTTATTCGCAGAGCGAGATTGATGCCGCCAAAAGCAAGCCGATTAAATTAGCTGATACGGCATATTACCAATCGCTGCCGAAATCAACCGCGTGGGATTATCCGGTCGAGGAAGTTCGCAAATATCTCGAAGAAAAATATACGACGCGCGTCGCGCAGGGCGGCTTGAAAGTTTATACGACCATCAACGTCGAAGCGCAGAAGTTGGCGACTAAAGCCGTCCGCGAAGGTTTGCGAACCTACGACCGCAGTCAGAGCTGGCGTTCCGAATATCAAAACATTTTACAGGACGAAAACGGACAGCCGCTGACCGATGCCAAAGTTATTCAAAGTAAATTAAACGCCTTTAAATATGCCGATTGGTATGGCGACGAATATGAAAAAGGCGAGTTTATCAAAGGTTTGGTGATGCAGGTGAATCCGTTGAAAGACGAAGCGACGATTCGTTTCGGCAGATACAGCGCGATTGTCACCGCTAAAGATATGGGCAGAAGCGGCAAGAAGCCGAAGGACGAATTCAAGGTCGGCAATTTAGCCGAATTTGAAGTTAAGGAATCGAACGAAGATGCCCAAACCGTGCAGGTCGCGCTTTCGCAGGTTCCCGAAGTGCAAGCCTCGATTGTTTCCCTTAACTCGCACACGGGCGAAGTGGTGGCAATGGTCGGCGGCTACGATTATTACACCAGTAAATTTAACAACGCGACGCAGGGTTTGCGGCAAACCGGCTCGGCATATAAACCTTTTATTTATACGGCGGCGGTCGAATGGGGAATGACACCCGACACGATGGTCAGCGGCGCACCGATCAAACGCGGCGGCTGGATGCCGCATAATTTCGACGGCAGTTTGAGTCATCCGAACGTGCCGATGAAAATCGCGCTGGCGAAATCTTATAATTTGGCGGCGGTGCATCTGCTTGATCAGGTCGGTGTCCAAACGGGCGCACAAATGGTCAGAAGGTTCGGGATTACCAATCCGATGTCGCCGAGTTTGCCGTCGGCGTTAGGCGCGAGCGAGGTTTCGCTGATTGAAATGGTTTCGGCTTATTCGACTTTTCCCAACAAAGGTTTGCGCGTCGAACCGCATTTGATCAGAAAAGTTTTCAGCCGCGACGGAAGCCTTTTAGAAGAATTTAAAGGCACCACTTCCCGCGTCACCAGCGAATACGTAGCGGGAACAATGGTCGAGATGATGCGCGGTGTCACCAGTGCCGGCGGAACCGCGCCGGGCGCAAATGCCGGCGGGCAACCGCTGGCGGGCAAAACGGGAACGGTCAACGATCACACGGACGTTTGGTTTGTCGGCTATACTCCGACATTCGTGACTGGGGTTTGGATGGGAAATCCATTGAAAAAAGAAAATCTCGGCAACAGTATGACCGGCGGACACGGTGCGCTGCCGTATTTCAACGCCTTTATGATTCCGTTTATGAAAGGCAGGGAAAAAGAAAAGTTTTATGAAACGCCGCCGATTCCCTCTGACATCAAATCGCTTTCCGAACAGCGCAAACGTGAAGAGCAGGAAAAACTCGAAAAAGCCGACGAAGCCGGACGAACGCTCGGCGTGAGTTTCAACACCGGCACGAAAGCGCGTAAAGCCGACAACAATCCGCTTGGCGGCGAAACGCCGATGCCGACTATCGTGCCAACCACCAATCCGGTCGAGACGAGCAAGCCGATTGAGACGGTTAAACCGCCGAGCAATCCGCGCACCGGCGACGATCCGCCGCGACCGGCAACGTCAAATACGCCGACGCGAAAACCCGATCCGCAGCCGGAAAAACCGTCAGTTGAAGGCGCGAAAAGAAAAGGTAAAAAGGGCGACGGGGAAAATTAAATCAGTGGTAAATGGTAAATGGTAAGTAAAAATTCAAATACTTACCATTTACCACTAAAAGTTTTTAGCCGAGAAATTTTTCCAGATAAAACGGCAGCATTTTACGCCACCAATCCCAATCGTGTTTCACGTCGTGTCCCCAGAGTTCGCACAGATGCGGAATGCCTTTCTGCGTCAGAACGCTGCAAAACTGTTTGGTTCTTTCGGGTGCTTCAAACGCGCCTTGTCCGGTGACGATAACGATTGAATCGGCTTTTTGCAGCAGCGGCAAATTGTAATCGTCGTTCAGATTGGCGACATACTGCATCGGATTGTTGAAATACACATTATCGTCGTAATAATTTTTTAAGTAAGAACGCACGTCGTAACTGCCGCTCATCGCAATCGTCCCGCGAAACTGGTCGGGATGTTTGAAGTAGCAGTTTGCCGCCAAAAATGCGCCCAAACTCGCGCCGGTCGTCAAAGGTTTGGCATCCTGCCCGCATTCGTCACGAATCAGCGGCATCACTTCTTCGGTGATATATCGGTCGTAGCGCGTCAGCAGTTCGGCTTTCCACTGCGGCGAAGCCTGTTCGTTCAAAAGGCTGTAACGATTGACCGAGTTGATCGAATAAGCGCGGATTTTTCCCGCTTCGATATACGGTTTGATCGCGTCAAGCAGTAAAAATCGCTCATATTCCAGATAATCCGCCGCCGCCGTCGGGAACATCAAAAGCGGATAACCGCTCGTCCCGTAGGCAACCATCGGCATTTCCATTCCGAGATTATGACTGAACCAGGATGTCGTATCACGTCGCATAAATTTTTTGACTCCAAAATAATCCTCTATAAAACTTTTCGCCTATTATAACGAAACCTGCGGAAATTTCACGGAGCGGAAGTCAGTTTCAATTAGGCAATAAATTGACAAATGGCAAAACAGCCTGAATTTTACTCAAATTAAGCGGATTTTCAAGACTAAACAGCCCGAACTTTTCCAAATTCGGACTGTTTTGTAATTTTCTATTTTCACTAATCTGCCACTCTGAAAAACGCACGTTTTTCGCCATCGTTCAGAGTTCACGGGGGTGGGGGGTTGGGGCCGCGCCGCGGGGGGGGGGGCACCCGCGGGGGGGGGCTGGGGACGGTTTTTTTTGGCCGGGATTTTGCGCCGGGGG
>JAJAZE010000128.1 GCA_026785925.1 Pyrinomonadaceae bacterium | reverse complement strand
GTTAAATAATCTAAAACCTGCGGCTCGAAAATTATAAAACCGCCGTTGATCCAGCCTTCGTGCGTCTGCGGTTTTTCGGTGAACTCGGTCGAGAAATCTTCATTTATTAAAAGCTCGCCGTAACGCGCCGGCGGATGAACCGCCGTGACGGTTGCCAATTTTCCGTGCGATTTGTGAAACTCGAACAATTTTCGGAGATCAATGTCGCTCACGCCGTCGCCGTATGTCACCATAAAAGTCGCGTCCCGCAGATGATTCTCTAATCTTTTAATTCTTCCGCCGGTCATCGAATTTTGTCCGGTTTCCACCAAATGTAAAATCCAATCTTCACTTTCGCGCTCGCGGATTTCGGTTTGTCCGGTCGAAAAATCAATCGTCATATTGCCGTTGAGATTGCAGTAATCGAGGAAAAATTTTTTGATAATTTCTCCTTTGTAGCCGAGCGCGATGTAAAATTCCTTAAATCCGTAATGAGAATACGTCTTCATAATGTGCCAGAGAATCGGATAGCCGCCGATTTCGACCATCGGTTTCGGCTTGACTTCGGTTTCTTCGGCGAGACGTGTGCCGAGACCGCCCGCGAGAATAACAACTTTCATAATTTTACCAATTTATCAAGAAGCCGCCGCCGCTAAAGTCAAATCAAAAGTCAATATTTCCGACCGGCATTCAAAAGGCTCAATTTTAGTTTTTACACGGGCGTTTCGTCAAATAAATAATCGCAAAATTTTACGGTAATTTTTCTTTTTGTTTGAGCAAGATGTTATGATGATTTTTCAAGGCAGAAAATTTCTGCACGGCGGCATCATATAAGGTAATAAGTTTTCAACCTAAAAAAATATGGCAGATATAGACGCATACAAAGACAAATTCAGCGAAAGCGGTCAGCGGGTTTTGGAAGTTGCACTTGATGAATCGAGAAAGCGCGATCAAAATTATGTGGCGACCGAACACATTCTTCACGCGCTGGCGAACGAAGAAGCCGAACTTTTTAACGCGACGATGCGCGATTTGGCGGTTGACCCGCGCTCGGTCAAACTGCTGATCGAAAAACGCCTCGAAGCCGGACGGCAGCACACCGGCAAAGGTTTTCGCATCGCGCCGGAGACGACCGAACTGTTCAAAAAAGCGATGGATCGAGCGCGTTCGCAGGGACGGCGCGTGATCGAAGGAAGCGATATTTTCTACGTTTTATCAAACGACGAGCGCAGTCTTTTGAACGACGTTTTACAGAATTTGGGAGTGCCTGCCGAAGAGTTGGCGCAGACGGCACGGACGCGCATCCGCAAAATCGAGAAGGAAGAAGAGCGTTCGCGGAAGAAATATGAATTGCCCTCATATTTAAAACACTTCGGCGTTTCTTTAAATAAATTAGCCAGACAGGACAAAATTCCACCGACTATCGGGCGCGAGCGCGAGATTCGGCAGATGATCGAAATCCTGTCGCACCGCGAGCGTTCAAATTCGCCGATGCTCGTCGGTGAGCCGGGAGTCGGCAAAACGGCGGTCGTCGAAGGTCTGGCAAGGATGATTGAACTTGAGCCGGAAAAAGTCCCCGAACGTCTGCGCGATTCGCATATCGTTCAACTGCAAATGGGTGGACTCGTCGCCGGAACGATGCTGCGCGGAATGTTTGAAGAGCGCATCAAAGGCATTATTGACGAAGTTAAAGAGAAAACCAATATCATCCTTTTTATAGACGAAGCGCACACGATAATCGGCGCGGGCGCGGCGATGGGAACCTCGTCGGACGCGGGAAATATGTTCAAATCGTCGCTGGCGCGTGGTGAACTAAGAATCATCGGGGCGACGACTTTGACCGAATACAAAGAATATATCGGTGAAGACGAAGCACTTGCCAGACGGTTTAGATTAGTGAAAGTTGACGAGCCGACGATTGAAGAAACCAAGGAAATTCTGCTTGGTTTGCGTCCGCGCCTTGAGAAAAACTATTCGGTGACGATTTCCGACGAAGCGATTAACACGGCACTCGAAATGTCGCCGAAATATATTCGCAATCTGCATTTGCCGGACAAGGCAATCGGCTGGCTGGACACGGCTTCGGTCAAAGTCGAGATTAACGAACCGACTTCTTTAATCGTCAAACCGGAACACATCATCGAAGTTATCTCGCAGGAATCACGCATTCCGAAGGATATGATTTACCGCGAAACGAGCGACCGTTTTTCCGTGATGGAAACCGACATCGGCAATCGCGTCATCGGTCAAAAAGACGCGGTTCGCGCCGTTGCCGAACGGCTGCGATTGAACAAAGGTCCGCTCAAAGACAATCATTTCGCGCCGGACGGAGTTTTATTATTTTTAGGTCCGACGGGTGTCGGCAAAACCGAATTAGCCAAAGCGGTTGCCGAATTTATGTTCGGCGACGAGCAGAAAATGGTGCGGATTGATATGTCCGAATACGGCGAAGGCACGGTCGGCATCGAGAAACTAATCGGAATGCCGCGCGGCATCGTCGGCTCGGAACGCGGCGGAATTTTGACCGAACAGCTTCGGGAAAATCCCTACACGGTTCTTTTATTGGACGAAGTTGAAAAGGCAAACCCGTATTTGATGAACATTTTTCTGCAAGCCTTCGACGAAGGCTGGCTGACGGACGGACGCGGCAAAAAAGTTTATTTGTCGGATGCCATCGTCATTATGACTTCTAATTTAGGTTCGGAAAACTTCAAGAAATACGAAAAACCGCTTGGCTTCGGGATGAAATCAAAAGGCGAAATCAAAGAAATCACGGGCGACGTGATGAAAGCCGCCGAAACGAGATTTTCGCCGGAGTTTCGCAATCGAATTGACGAAATCATTGTTTTCTCGCCGCTGACGATGGACGAAGTTCGTGACATCGCCAAACTTTATCTGAACAAACTAAAGCGTAATATGGAGCGGCAGGGAAAAGTCTTCGACATCACCGAACCGGCGATTGATTTGCTGACCGAAAAAGGCTACAGCCGAACTTACGGAGCGCGCTTTTTGAAACGGCACATTGACCAGAAAATCAAATTGCCGATCACCAACCAATGGACATCGGCGGCGCGATTTTCAGTCGTAGCGGAAGAAGGCGAAATCGTTATTAACCCGACCGACGTTTTTAGTTTGAATTAAACCCGAATAAATACTTTTCGCATCAAAGGCTTCAGTGATAAAATTTCGCTGGAGCCTTTTTAATTTAACATTCGGCTGCACAAAACAAATTCAACTTCACAAATTACGATTATGAAGAAAAAATCCAAATTTATTTTATTGGCGGCACTCATCTTTGCTTTTGGTTTGACAACTTTTGCCCAAAACAAAATTTCTGATGAGAAAGCCGAAGCCGTTTTGAAAAAAGCCGTCGAAAAGCTCGGCGGCGAAAAGTATTTGCAAGTTAAATCAATCGTCGGGCGCGGCAAATTCAGCATCTTGCGTGACAAAGCAGCGATTTCCTATCAATCATTTGTTGACGTAATAGTTTATCCCGACAAAGAACGCACCGAATTTAAGCAGGGCGGCGTGAAGACCGTGCAGACGAACGCGGGCGACGCGGGCTGGATTTTCGACGGCGCGGCGGAAACCGTCAATGTTCAAACTAAAGAACAAATCGAAAATTTCAAACGCGGCATTCGCACGAGTGTTGATAATCTTTTGCGCGGCTATTGGCACGGCAAAGCGAAGCTGACTTACATCGGCAAGCGTCCGGCGAGTCTCGGCAAGCGCAGCGAGGTCGTGAAATTGGTTTTTGAAGACAACGGCTTGGCGGTCGAGTTTGAATTTTCGGACGAATTTCTCCCGCTAAAGGCGATTTACAAACGCACCAACGCCGATAACGAAGAAATTAAGGAAGAAGATCGTTACGCGCAGTTTGTAGATATAAACGGTATTAAAACGCCGTTCATCATTGACCATTTTTCAAATAATTCGCAAACCAGCCGCATCAACTACGAATCGGTCGAGTTTAATAAAACGATTTCCGAAAAGATTTTCGTCAAACCGAACAGCGCGAAGGAATTAAAGAAGGATTTGAAATTGTAATTTTTTACGGACACCTTTTCGCCTTCGCTGGCACTCGTAAAAGTTTTCGACGAAGGCGGGCGTTCATTAAAGCGTTACAAAATCAATGTCGAAAT
>JAJAZE010000127.1 GCA_026785925.1 Pyrinomonadaceae bacterium | reverse complement strand
CTGCGACAATCAAACAAAAGCCGATATTTGATTGCATAATTCTCAAGTTTTTTTCATCAACAGGTAATCTCATATTCTTTATTTATCTTATTTTTGACTCTTTTTATCAATTCAGTTTAATCTGACAAAGTAGAACTAAGTCCTGTTAACAAATGATTTATTTTGGTTTTCTTTTGCTTATCAGTCATCCAATCAGGAAGAACATTCCAGAGAAGTTCATCAATGTCTTTTCTTTCTGCATTGTTATGTTGTCGAATACAATCCGTTATTAACTCTAAATATTTACGCTTGTCAAAACCTCTTGCCTTTGTATAAGCCGCTTTTTGTCCGGTTTTCTGAGCAACTTTGGCTGAGATAAAATAGTTCGGTTTTATCCCCTCAATTAACTTTCTCTTTTTGAGATGAGAAACTTCTGCTGAAGTTATAGATTTTCTCTTTTGAATCTTATCGAGCATCATAATTTCTTCAAGCATCAGTTCACTATCTCTTGCTAAGACAGTTGCATAATCCATATCTAAAACCTTGCCGATTACTGTAACTTTTACTCTGTTTTCCGAAAAATCGTATTCAGGCAGCGGAAAAAACCTAACTCTTTGGAAATTGAACATTTTCTTAATCCCGCTTCCAATCGTATCAACCATATTTAGATTGACCATTGCCGCCGCCAGAAATTTGTTTCGATATTTTTCTTCGGGCGCATCGTCTTTAATTACTTTTTCGACTGAACCGGGAATAAAACTACCAGCATTCGTAAAAATTAGATAATCTTCGCCTTCGACGACATTGATTCTTCCGCCCAAAGTATAATCTTGGTGCGCGATACAGTTATTTATGGCTTCACGAATCACAAAAGGCTCGTATCTATCAACTTCATCAGGAAACAAAGTGCCTTCTTTCATATAGCGATAACGCAGATTACGGATTTTTATATAAATTTTGTCAACCGCCAGTAAAAACGGACAACTTTCGATTTGATAATCTTTTTCAATTCCTTTCGAGTCTTTCAAAATCCAACGAATTTTTATATCGGCAGGATTTACAAAATGTTCCGATTCCTCTTTACCCAAGAGAATTATAGCGGTTCTTGTAATTTTGCCTTTGATTGTTACTTTGGCTTTATTGAGAAAAGTAATGTCATTCCAAGACTCAACTTCGGCAATTTTGTTTGGAAATTTTACCTTGTAATTTTCTCTGGCTTTGGCAATTGCCTGATCGTCTAAATCTTCGATTGATGCGTCAGGACAAATCACTGCGCTCCAATCCGCTTCGGTTTGAGCCTCGATACGTCTTCTTTTCTCTATATTCAGCGGAATTAAACTTTCATTATCCCGCGCATAATAATGACCTTCCCAAGCTATCGGAATGCCGCGCGGTGCAGGCGGAATTTGAAACATCAACACTCTGCCTTCAGGCAATTTCAGTTCGTGAATTTCGATAAAGGTAGTTCTATCAGTCGTTTTATCAGCAATACCTTTTTTTAATTTATTGAGTTCTTTTCTTTCCCTTTTATACTGAGTTCCGACAATATCGTGATGCTTGTTTTCAATGCCGAAAATAAGCCAGGCGCAGTCAACGCTTCTGAGATTAGCTTCGTTGGATAAAGCGGAAAAGTATTTTCCCAAATCGTCAAAAGGAAAAGAAGTTTTTGCTTCCTTAAATTCGATTATTTCTGTTTCAGCAGGCAAGGCTCTAAGTTCGGCAAGTTTTTCAACAAGTTCTTTGGCATTCATAAGTTGGATTATAATACGAGAAGTCAAGAACAAAAACTAATTCCAAAACGCGCAACGGCAAAGTAATGCGCCGCGTCATTCGCGCCGCTTATTTGGGCGAAGATGCGGGTGATTTGTCGGCGTTAGAGAATCCGCAGGCGGTTGAGGAAATCAGGCAAATAAGTCAGAATTAATTTTCTTTGAGAAATTATGCATGCAAACTGACTCAACAACCATTTACACCATCGGACACGGGCGACACGCTTGGCGGGATTTTCTCGCGCTTTTGAATCAGCACGAGATTAAGTTTTTGTGTGATGTCAGAAATTTCGCACGGGCGCGCTGGGTGCAGTTTAACGGCGCGGTTTTATCGGAGAATTTGCGCGAAAACGGCATCGTCTACGAATGGCTGCCCGAATGCGGCGGAAAGGTAATAGCGAAAACGGAAGATTTGGAACACGGAACCGAGCGGATTTTGGAAGTTGCGGCGGAGGTTAAAACCGTGATGATGTGTTCGGAATCGCAGCCTTTGACAACCCATAAAGTTCCCCGCGCCAATTGTCACCGCGTCGGGCTTTTGTCGCCGATTTTGAAGGCGAAAGGCGCGAATAAAATCATTCACATTTTGCCGAACGGCGATTCGATTGAATTTGACGAATCGAACGTGCCTTCAATTTGGTGAAGAAAAGAATTTACAGGGATAACAGGATTAACAGGGATATTAAATTTGAAAAACAAATTCTTACCCCGTCCATCCTGTTATCCCTGTAAATTTTCTTTGTTCTTTCCCTTATTTTGCCCGCCGACTTAGATCAATTCGAGACGAACCCTCACATTGCTGAACGCCGCGTTGCCCGTCAATTCGTCGAGAACGCGCTCGTCGGTCAAATCGTTCACGGAAACGCCCGCGTGATTTTTCGCCGTCTCAAGGCGAACGCCTTTGCGTCCGTGTCCGTAGCCGTGCGGAATCGAAACCACGCCGCGCATAATTTTGTCGGAGATTTCGCACAGGATTTCGATTGCGCCGACCCGCGATGAGACTTTGATTTTTTGCCCGTTTTCGATTTGCAGATTTCCGGCATCCGAAGGATTTATCAAAACTGTGCAGCGATTTTTCCCTTTGACCAAACGCTCGGAATTGTGCAGCCACGAATTATTGTCGCGCAAATGCCGTCTGCCGATCAGGGCGAAAGGGAATTCGTCGGAGTTTTTCACGTCGGCTTGCAATCGCTCCAAATCTTTCACAAGCAAGTCGGGCGCGAGATTAATCCGCTTCTTTGCCGTTAAAAGTCGTTCGGGCAGACACGATTTCAGTTCACCCAAATCAATGCCGTGCGGCTTTTCGACGAGTTCGGCGAGCGACAATCTATAACCGCCGTATTGCAGTCCGAAATCCAATTTCGCTTCGGGCGGAACGAGGTTTAAAGGTTTATCTTTACCGTTCAAACGGTGCGAAATCTCCTGAAAAATCTCCCAATCGTATTTCGCGTTTTCGGCTTTCGGAAATAGCGGCGCGGAGTATTTTGCTTGATTGCGGACGGCGAACATATTAAAAATCACGTCGTAGTGCGAAGTCTCCAATCCGGTCGCGGGCGGCAAAATGATGTCGGCGTGTTTCGTCGTTTCGTTGATGTAAATATCAATGGAAACCATATATTCCAGATTTTCCAACGCTTTTTCCAACGCGCCGCCGTTCGGCGTGGACAAAACCGGATTGCCGCAGCTCGTAATTAAAACTTTAATTTGTCCTTCGCCAGCCGTCGTGATTTCTTCGGACAAAGCGGCGACGGGCAATTCGCCCATAAATTCCGGCAGACGGCGAACGCGGCTCTGCCAGCGGTTGAAGATGTTCGCGGGTTTCGCCGCCGCCAGTAAATCGAACGCGGGCGCGGTGAACATCGCGCCGCCGGGTTCATCGAAATTGCCCGTTAAAATGTTGATCGAGTTAATCAGCCAATGACACAGCGAGCCGAATTTCTGCACCGAAACGCCCATTCTGCCATAACAGACGGCTGATTTTGCCGTGCCGAACTCATTGGCGATTCTTCTTATTTCCGTCGCTGAAATGCCGGTTAAACTCTCAGCATTTTCCGGCGAAAACTCATCTGAAACCGCTCGCAAAATCTCAACGCCGTCGGTAAAGTCGGCGAGACGTTCGAGGTGAACGAGATTTTCCGCGAAAAGCGTGTGAACGATTGCCAGCAGCAAATAAACATCGCTCGACGGTTTGATAAAGTGGTGTTCGCTTGCCACGCGAGCCGTTTCGGTTCGGCGCGGGTCAATCAAAACGATTTTGCCGCCGCGCTTTTTGATGTTTTCCAAGCGGTTGATAATGTCGGGCGCGGTCATCAAACTGCCGTTCGAGGCGAGCGGATTTGCGCCGAAAATCAGAAAATAACCGGTGCGGTCAAGGTCGGGAATCGGCATCAGAAGCGGATGCCCGAACATCGTCCACGCGGCGAAATGATGCGGCAACTGGTCGGTCGAAGTCGCCGAAAAACTGTTCTGCGTTTTTAAAGTTTTGAGCAGTGCGCCGCTATTTAAAAGCGTTCCGAAATTGTGAACCGACGGATTGCCCTGAAAAATCGCCACCGCGTTTATGCCGAAGCGCGTTTGCACGTCTTTGATTTTAGATTCGATTTCGTCGAACGCCTCCGACCAGGAAATTTCCCGCCACTCGTCGCCGAATCTTTTGACCGGCATTTTCAAACGATTTTTATCTTCGTAAATATCTTTCAGCGCGACGGCTTTCGGGCAGACGTGACCGCGCGAAAACGGATCGTTTTTGTCGCCCGCGATTGACAAAACTACGCCGTTTTCGTGTTTGATTTCAATGCCGCAAATCGCTTCGCACAGGTTGCAGGCTCGGTAATGAACTTCGGACATTTTTTTCTCCTTTTGAAATGCTGATGGCTTGTCAGCGTTAATTACTTTAATCTAAAAGCCCGCCGATTCGGAATCCAGCAGCGGACGTTTTTGCGATAATTTTCATAATCCGCGCCGAACTTTTCCCGTAAATTTTCTTCTTCCAACGGTCTGAAGATGAACTGCCAGATGAACCCGCCCATCAAGGCGTAAACCAAAACGAGCGGCGAACTCAGGAAAAGCGCGATGGCAATGCCCTGCCCGATTCCCGAAATCGCCATCGGATTGCGAACGTAGGAGTAGGTTCCCGCGACTACCAGTTTTTTCGTTGCGTCGAGCGGCAGCGGCGTTCCCCGACCGATTTTCGACATCGTGTAAGAGCTTCCTAAACCGACGAAACTAATGCCGAAGAAACTAATGCCGGCGATAATCTTTTGAAACGGAAACGTCGGACGAATGACACCGAGTTTGTCTTCAACAGTTATGATGAAATACGGAAAAACGACGAGAATCAAAGTCCAGACAACAACGATTTGAATTAGTGTTTTCGTCATAATCCAGCCGGTTGAAGATTCTTTCGACTGCCGAAACATCAGATTGCCGACCGGCGACAGAGCGACGGCGAAATTGCCGCTCCAGATCATCGCCGGAAACATCAGCGTTACGCCGAGCCAGCCCGCATCGGTCAACCAGGCAAAAGCCAGACAGTAAAACGTCGCGTAACTGATTGCGCCGACGACCAGCCACAAAGCGGCGGGAGCGTGTCGGCTGGCGCGAAAACAAAGTCCGGCGGCGGCAATTGAACCGATTCCCAGCAACGATAAATCAGCCAGCCAAAACGCCAGCAGAGACGTTTCCGAATTGTTTTCAAGCTGAAAATACTTTCGTGAAGTCGGGACGAAAACCAGCAAAAACCACCACGCGATAACCGCGATGCCTTGCATTGCAAAATAGACGGCGGCGTTTTGCCTGATCTTCATCGCGTGATTATTGTTTGTCCTTTTTTCTCGACTTCTCAATCGCGGCGCGAACGATTTCGTCGGTCAATTCGATTCGCGGATTGAGAATATAATCGGCGACCAGCGCGATTTCACCGCAGTTTATTTGAGCGCGATTGTCTTTTATCTGCCAATCGGCGACGGGCAGATTAAACTGCGCCGAAAGCGCGTTGACGACTTCTTCGAGTGTTTTCAAATCATTTCGCGGCTCGTAGAAAATCTCGATTTGATAAAGTTTCCGGTCGTAGAATCGCAAATACAAAGCGCGAACGCCGCGCAGAACATCGGGCGCGGGCTTTTTGATATAGTTTTGAAAAAACGTGCGCTCGCCGTTCTTTTTGATTTTGATTTTTAACGCTTTGCCGAAAACACTTTGCGCTTGTTCGGGCGACATTCCCGTTTGCAGGTTGAGCAGCAGCGGCGCGGGTTTAGAGTTAAATTCGCAATTCGTCTGCGCTGTTCCGGCGACGATGAAAACGAGCGAAAACAAAATCACGAAAATCAATTTGGCGAGCGCGTTTTTCATCGTGATAATTGTATAACGAAACGCTTCGGAAATTTTATGATAAAGACGCTCGATGAAAAAAATTTAATCCACGCCTGCCAAAAATTAGCGAAACAGGATAAAAATTTGAATTTTATCTTTGAAACTTACGGGACACCGCCGCTTTGGAAACGCGAGGCGACGTTTGCCGCTTTGCTGCATATTATTTTAGAACAGCAGGTTTCGCTCGCCTCCGCGCTGTCGGCGTTTAATAAACTGCGCGACAAATTGAACGGCGAAATTACGCCGGAAAATGTGCTGGCGTTGTCCGACGCGGAAATGAAGGCGGCGTATTTTTCCCGCCAGAAAACCGTTTACGCGCGGGATTTGGCGGCGAAGATTTTAGAAGGAAACCTGGATTTGCAAAATTTAGGCGATCTTTCGGACGAGCAGGTAAAAGTCGAACTCAAACAAGTCAAAGGCATCGGCGATTGGACTGCCGGAATTTATCTTTTGATGGCGTT
This sequence comes from Pyrinomonadaceae bacterium, assembly GCA_026785925.1. Classification (GTDB taxonomy): domain Bacteria; phylum Acidobacteriota; class Blastocatellia; order Pyrinomonadales; family Pyrinomonadaceae. The sequence goes on along the minus strand of JAJAZE010000127.1, from coordinate 10,860 downwards.
GCTGCGCCCCGACGTGATGCCGAAAGGCGATTTGGCTTTGCACATCGCGTGGCAAAGACTGAACAAACTCGATGCGCGTCCGAACGCCGACGAGTTTCTCATTATCGCCGAACGCTGGCAGCCGCTTCGCGCCGTCGCCGCCCGATTGCTGTGGCATTTTTATTTGAGTGTGAAGAAGTTTTAGCCACGAATTACACGAATGAACACGAATAAAAATCGAAATATATTCTTGTTCATTTGTGTAATTCGTGGCTAAAATCCTAATGTGATAAATTTAAATTAATGCTGGAAAAAGAACTCGATACCGCAATTAATTTGGCGAAAAAAGCGGGCGCGGTTATTTTAGATTTCTACGCGAACGGCTGCGAAGTCGAAGAGAAAATCTTTGAAGATAATTTCTCCGAACCCGTGACGATTGCCGACCGGACGGCAAGCCGAATCATCGTCGAAGGTTTGAGCGATGTTTTTTCGGACGACGGCGTTTTGTCCGAAGAGGAATTTGACGACAAAACGCGGCTTGACAAAGCGCGGGTTTGGATCGTTGATCCGCTGGACGGAACCAGCGGTTTCGTCGAAAGAACCGGAGATTTCGCCGTGCAGATCGGTTTGGCGGAGTCGGGCGCGGCGGTTTTGGGCGTGGTTTTTATGCCGCTTCAGAATATTTTATACTTTGCGGTTAAAGGCGGCGGCACCTTCGTCATCGAAAATAACGAACCGCCGAAACCTCTGCGCGTTTCCGGTAAAACCGATTTCGCGCAAATGTCACTGGCTTCGAGCCGTCATCACCGCAGTCCGCGAATGTCGCGGATCGTCGAAAAATTGGGTTTGCAGGCGGAAGTTCAGCGCGGTTCGGTCGGTTTGAAAGTCGGTTTGATCGCCCAGCAATTCGCCGATTTGTATATTCATCTTTCACCGCGCACGAAACATTGGGACACCTGTGCGCCGGAAATTATTCTGCGCGAAGCGGGCGGCGAGATGACCGATTTGTTCGGCGAACAAATAATTTACAATACTTCGGACGTTCGCAATCTGAACGGCGTTTTGGCGACCAACGGCGCGGCGCACAGCCAAGCGGTAAAAAACTTGAAAACGGTTTTGGAAGATTTCGGACGTTGGCGCGTCGTTCAAATAGTGTAAAATTAAGTTATGAAATTCCTGCACATCTCCGACGTGCATCTCGGCTGCACGCGCTATCAGTTAAACGAGTCGCCGCGCGATTTTTTCGACGCTTGGATTGATGTTTTAAAGAAATACGCCATCGGCGAAGCGGTTGATTTCGTCATTATGGGCGGCGATTTTTTTCATAAACGTAACGTGCCGCCGGAGACGATGAACTACGCTTTTGCCGGTTTGAGTTTGTTAAAAGATCACGGCATTCCGTGCGTCACGATTGAAGGCAATCACGACCAGAAAGCGAACGATACGGAACACAGTTGGCTGCGTTCGCTGGCAAATTGGAATTTGATAAAACTGCTGGAGCCGACCAACGGCGAGGGCAAAATTATTTACACGCCGTGGGACGAAGACGGCGGCAAAGGCGGATTTATTGACATCGGCAACGCCCGAATTTTCGGTTCGCACTGGTATGGCGCGTCGGCAAACTGGGCAATTCCGATGCTGACCGGCGCGATCAAAGAAAATCAGCGTGAAGGCGCGTTTCAAATTTTGCTGCTCCACACCTATGTCGAAGGACATCAGACGCACCCGATGCCTGCGCTTTCGATAGCCAATCTCAAAGAACTGAAATCCGTCACGAATTACGTTGCGCTCGGACACACCCATAAAAGTTACGAAATTGATAATTGGGCGTTTAATCCCGGCTCTTTGGAAGTTACCGCGATTGACGAATACCGCGAGACACGCGGCGCATTTTTAGTTGAAGTCGGCGCGGACAATGAAGTTCACGCGCAGCACGTCCGCGATTACCAACAGCGTCCGTTTCAGCGTCTGCCGTTCGATGTCTCCGGTTATGCCGAATCGAAAGAAATCACCGAAGCCGTTTTGAAATTGGTTAAAGACGAAGCAAAAACCTTCGGGAATAATCCGGCACAGCCGATTTATGAAATCACTCTGCGCGGTCATCTCGGCTTTCCGAACTCCAATCTCGAACTGCAAAAAATCCGCGAGCAGGCGCAAAAAATGACCGACGCGCTGCACGTTCGCATTAAAAATCATTCAGTCCCGATTGAATATGCCGTTGCCGCCGATGTCGGCGAAGACGTTTCACGCGAAATGCTGGAGCGGCGCGTGGTCGAAGATTTAATCGTCCGCGACAACCGTTATAAAACGCGCGTCGAAGCCGTCGCCGAAGCCGTCATCGGCGCGAAACGAATGGCTTTAACGGATGAAACGCCGGATAAAATCGCCGACTTTATTGCTCTTAAAGTTGTTAGTGAGCAGTAAGCAGTGAGCAGAAAATTCTGCTTACTGCTTACTGCTCACTGCTCACTAAAATTATGTCCAACGCATTAGAAAAAGTTTCCGGCATCAAACATTTGCCGTTGTTTCCTTTGGCACTCGTGCTGCTTCCGAATGAGATGCTGCCGCTGCATATTTTCGAGCCGCGCTACCGGCAGATGCTGCAAGACATCGCGCTCGACACGAATATATTCGGCGTTTCTTATTTTAATCCGAACGAAGATTTTATCGAAAAACCCGCCACGGGCAGCGTCGGCTGCGCGGCGGAAGTGCGCGAATCGCAGACGATGCCCGACGGACGCTCGAACATTCTGACGGTCGGCGCGGCGCGTTACCGGCTGATTGATTACGTCGAAACGGGCGAGCCGTATCTGGTCGGCGATGTGGAATTTTTTGAGGATGAAGCGGAAGATGAAATTATTCTAAATCCGCTGGCGGACGAAGTTTTCACGCTCTTTCGGCGCGTCGCGCTCGCCGCGCATAAACTGAGCGGCGAACGCGGAACTTTCCCGGACGTTCAGCAGAACGCACCCGAACCGTTATCGTTTCTGGTGACAGCGGCGTTTAATCTCGAACCGAATTTGAAATATCAATTGCTCGAAACGCGCTCGACGATTGAACGTCTGACGAAATTAAAAGCAATTCTCGTCGAAACCGTCGGCAAAATGGAAGACAGCGCGGAGATTCACAAAATTGCCAAAACTAACGGACACAGTAAGAAGAAAATTGATCTTGAAAGGTGAGAATGAGAAGTGAGAAGTGAAAAGTGAGAAGTGAGAAATAAAGAATCGGTGTTCTGTAATTCTCATTTATCACTTCTCACTTTTCACTTCTCACTTGATAAAGCCATCTTAAAAAACTCGATGACGCGCTGATCGTATGCCGCCGATTGTTCGAGTGAAGCATTCGCTAGACCGTAACCCGAAGGATTTAAATCAGTTTTCGCTTCGACTTTGGTGCTGCTTGGGAAACAGCGGTTTAGCTTTGCCGTCGAATCCTGAAGTTTCGGCGCGTCCGCACCGGCGAGCAAGAGAACCTGCCGGTTGGCGATTGATTTGGCAGTGTCGCACGCCGCGTCGCGCCGGTAACAGCCGTTGTAAAAATAAAAGCGTGTGCCGAGGTCGGCGAATTTCGACGTGATCTGACCCGCCCCCGGAAAGCGTCGCTCAACCGCCGAAGCCAGAATGTCGTCCGAAGAAAGCGGAACCGAATCGAGCGCGAGAGCTTTGATGTCGGCATCTTTGGCGGCGGCGGCGAGTGCGCCGAGTGCGCCCATCTCAACGCCGTAAAAGCCGATGTTTTTCCCGACCAGCGGCGTTTGACTCAAACCTTTTAAGCCGCGCAGAAATCCGACGGCGGCGATTGCATCGTCGTTTTCGCAGCCGCCGAACGAAGATTGTGAAATTGCCGGATTAACGCCGTGTCCGCGCGCGTCGGGCATCAAAACCGTATAATTAGTTGCTTCGCTCATTTTCACGGCGAGGTCGAGAACGTGCGAACGGTCGGCTCCGTAATGATGCAGTAAGATCACGGCTGGCAAACCTTCCGAGCCGCGCAGAAGCCAGCCGCGTGACGGCGAACCGTCGCCGTTCGTCCAGGTTTCTTCCGTCACCTGTGCGCCGCGTGTGCTGAACTGTCCATATTTTTCGGGCGTAACCAGATAAGCCGTGCGCGGCGGCGCGGCGGCTTTATGAACCAGCCAGACGGAGACGGCGACAACTGCCAGACTCAACAATAAAATCACCGGAAATATCAACCGGGAAAAACTTTTAAAAAGGCGCGTGGTTTGTGACATACAATTTATAAAATCGAAATTAACGGGAATGAAAATACAACTGAAAAAAGGTTTTGCGAGTCTTAAAGTTCAGTTTCAAAAAAAGAACTTTCGGTAAGCTACCTAAAATGTTACCATAAAAAGCCGTCGAAAAGGAAGAGTTTTATTATGATCAGAAATGCTTTCGTTCCCGCGTGTTTATTGGTTTTTTCCGCATTTTGCGCCAGCGTCGGCGGACAGATTCAAGCCGTCAATCAAACAAAATCCGCCGTCGTCAAATCGCCGACCGTCCAGTTTTTTCCGCTTTCCGATTTAAAGGAAGGAATGAAAGGCACGGCGCGGACGGTTTTTCGCGGCAGTCAGCCGGAAGAATATCAAATAGAGATTATCGGCATCGTTCCCGGCGCGGTCGGTCCGAAACAGGATATGATTATCGGAAAAATTTCCGGCGGCAGTGCCGACCGGACGAGCGTTTTTGCCGGAATGTCCGGCTCGCCCGTCTATATTGACGGCAAGCTCGTCGGCGCGATTGCTTACAGTTTTCCGTTCTCGAAAGAGCCGATTTGCGGCATCACGCCGATTGCTCAGATGATTGCGATCTTTGAGCAGAATCAAACGATTAAAAATAGAGCGAAAGAGCCGCGCTCGATTTCATTTGCCGAACTCGCTTCGACTAATTGGAAGCCGAATTTTCCGAATAACGCGGCGATTTCAAACTCGTATCTGACAAATGTTAATTCGGGTTCGGCATTGAATTCAATCGTCGGACAAACTTTTCAACCGATTGCTACGCCCGTCGCCTTTAACGGATTTTCGCAAGCGACATTGAATCAATTTGCGCCGCAACTTTTGTCGGTCGGTCTGCTGCCGGTTGCTGCCGTCGGCGGCGCGGCGCGGATATCGCCGCTGAAATCCGCCACCGAAACGACTTTGCAGGGCGGCTCGTCAGTTACGATGTCGCTCGTGCGCGGCGATTCGAGTATGGCGGCGAGCGGCACGGTGACATTCCGCGACGCGGACAAGATTTACGCTTTCGGACACCCGTTTTTAAGTCTCGGAATTTCCGATTTGCCGATGAGCGAGTCGAGCGTCGTGACGGTGATTCCGAACGTCAACAATTCGTTCGTCATCGCCGTGCCGAATTCGCTGGTCGGCACGATGACGCAGGATCGGGCGACCGGCGTTTTCGGCAAACTCGGTCAATCGCCGAAGATGATTCCGGTAAAAATCAATCTCGAAACGAGTCGCGGACAAACGGAAACTTTTAATTACGAAGTGGCGAAAGACGATTTTTTAACGCCGATTCTGATGAATATGGTCATTTATAATTCGCTGGTGGCGAACGAGCGCGGGCTGGGCGATTCGATGATTGAAATGGCGGGCGAAATCAAATTGAAGAATCAGCCATCAATAAAACTCGACCGCCGTTTTGCCGGTATGCAAGCCGCGCAGCTCGCCGCCGCCACCGTTTCCATTCCGGTCAACGCGCTGCTCGACAGTCGTTTCGACAACGTGGAAATTTCCGAAGTCAGCGTCAAACTGACTTCGATTGACGGCAGCAAAACCGCCGCGCTCGAACGCATCGCCGTTGACAAAGTTGAAGTCAAAGCCGGTGAAACATTTGAAGTGCAGGCGTTTGTCAGAACCGACACGGGCAAAATTTTCTCGCAGCGAATTCCCGTTTCGATTCCCTTTGATACGCCGAGCGGAACGCTGCTCGTGACCGTCGGCGACGGCAGTTCGATGAACGCCGCTTCGTCAGCGAAACAATTTGTGCCGAAGGATTTGGGCGAACTCGTCAAAACCATCAACGAAATTAAAAAAGCCGACCGTCTTTATGTGCAAACTTCCCGCGTCACGAGCGGCGCAATTATCGGCGCGAAAGAGATGCCGAATCTGCCGCCGTCAATGCTGGCAACGCTCAACAATGATCGCACCATCGGTGGTTTCAAACCGACGCTTTTAACGGTTTTGACCGAACAGGAACTCGCGCCCGCCGAGTTTATCGTTTTCGGGCAGCAGACTTTGACGATTGAAATCAAGCGATGATTTTTTGCCACGAATTACACGAATAACACGAATGGAAAACCAATAAAGAAAACCCATTTCTCGATTTAGAAGCAGTTCTTGATTTAAATAAGTGCATTTCCTATTCGGTTTTTATTCGTGTAAGCACCCAAGCAAAAGTAGTGAAGCATTTTGCTTTCGTTCAGAGTCCACGCTCTCGGCGTGTCTTCCGCCAGCGAAGCGCGGCGAAAACGCCAAGTGCGTTCCGCGTTTGGACTCTGAACTTTTCAAAATACCTTGAAACTTTTGCTTACCTGCTTAATTCGTGGCAAAACTCTTTATCAAATTATGAAAAACGATCTGCCGAAATTTTTACACGCAATCAGTTTTGCCGCCAAAAGACATTCGACGCAAAAGCGTAAAGGCGCGGACGAACAGCCGTATGTCAATCACGTTTTGGAAGTGGCAAACTTGCTGGCGAACGTCGGAAAAATCGAAGATTTCGATATTTTAATCGCCGCCGTGCTGCACGATACGATTGAAGATACAGCGACAACCGAATCGGAAATCACCAAACTTTTCGGCGCGGAAGTTCGCGGGATGGTTCTGGAAGTCACCGACGATAAATCACTGCCGAAAGCGCGGCGCAAGGAACTTCAAATCCAGCACGCGCCGCATTTATCGGACGGCGCGAAATGTATCAAACTCGGCGATAAAATCAGCAACATCCGCGACGTTTCGGAAAATCCGCCTGCCGATTGGTCGGCTGAAAGACGCATTGAATATATCAATTGGGGCGAGCGAGTGGTTGACGGACTGCGCGGCGCGAACGCGAATCTGGAAACGCATTTCGACAATTTAATTGCGGCGGCTAAACAAAATTTTCAGTAAAACTTTCACGTTAGAAAAGTAAAAAGGCAAAAGTTCGGATTCAATTCCTTACTTTTGCCTTTTGCCTTTTATGCGAATCAGTAGTTGAAAATTCGCTAATCTCTTAAACTCTTTCTCTCTGCGTCCTGTTTGTCTCTGCGTGAAACGCTTTCTCACGCAGAGACGCAGAGGAAAAAACAAATCATCTCAACATTTATTTCAACTACTGATTCGCATTTATTTACTTTTTACTTTTCAATTTTTCCTAGAAATCGAACCTTATGCCGAGTTGAAATTCGCGGTTATAGCTTGAGTTAAACGCGAACGACGGCGAGCTGGAAACGAATTGGCGCGGCGTGCCAAAATTGGCTGCTGCCGTTGACAGACGCTGCGGCAGCGAAACGCCGCCGACCGTTCCGGCGTTGCTGAAACTGTAAAGCGTATTGAAGACAAGCTGCACGTTCGGGCGGTTGAAAAGGTTAAAGCCTTCCGCAAACAGCGTCAGCCGCATTCGTTCGCCGAAACGGATGGCGCGTCCGACGCGCAAATCAACTTGATACGTCGCCGGTGTCGAAAACTGATTGCGGCGCGTTCCCGGAACGCGGTCGGTTGACGTGATGCCGTCATTATTAGGGTCGCCCGAAACCAGAGCCGAATATGCCAAACCCGACTGCCCCGTAATGATTCCGGTGAAAACATAGTCGCTCAAAAGTGCGCGAACAATTTTATTTTCACTGTAGCCGAAAGTTCCCGTCTCATAAACCGGACTGAAAATAAAACGATGGCGCACGTCCAAATCAGAGCGTCCGTATTCGCCCGATAAATCGAATTGATTTTCGGCGATTTTCGCATCGTCGCCGCCGCCCGGCACGACCGATGTCTGATCGGGTTTATTGTCTTTAGCTCTCGACAGAGTGTAGCTCATATTGAACTGCCAGCGATTGGCGAGCCTCCGATTCAGTTCAAACGACAAGCCTTGGTAAAAAGATTTCGCCGTGCTTTCAAAAAGGCTGATGCGCTGAAACGTCGAAATCGGACGTGCCGCCGGAGAACGCAAAAACGTGAAAGTTTCGCCGGTCGGTGTCGCGCCGTTGTAAATCGGAACGACCGTCGCTACGGGAGCGTTCAAATTCGCATTGCGCGTTCTGGTCAAATCGCTGCCGCGAAACAATGTGTATTGCACGGAAAAATTCATGTTTGCAAAAATCTCGCGCTCGTATTGCAAACGGGCTTGCTGCGTGAACGGCTGCCGGTATTTGCGGTCGAACAGGAAAAGGTTCGGCGTGACCGCCGCGACGTTGGTCGGAACGGCGGCGAAAACATTCGGGTAAGTCGGACACGAAGCCGGAGATGTCACGCAGTTTATATCTATTGCCACCACTTGAATGCCGTTTTGCGAATGCGCCGTGCCGGTCAAAATTGACGGCGTGCGGGCATAAAAAAGTCCGTAACCGCCGCGCAGAACGGATTTACCGTCGAAGGCGTAAGCAAAACCGAAACGCGGCGCAAGATTGTTGCGGTCGTTCGGACGAAAGCCGGTATTGAAACCTGCCGCGATCAGCAGCGGATTCGGATTGGTAATCGGCGGTTTGGCAATTTTCTGATAATCGTAACGAACGCCGAGATTAAAAGTTAATTTTGGTGTCACGCGCCAATCGTCCTGGAGGAAAAATCCATATTCGGAACTGTTCGGATTGGTCGTGCCGCCGGTCGTTCCCGCGCCCGCGAAACTCTGCCGGTAACGCGAAGGAATGCGGCTGCCTAAATTGGCATAGCTCGTAAAAGTGTATGAACCGCCGAAAAGTCCGGGGAAAAAGTTGAAAATGCGGTCGAACAAAAAGTCGAAGCCGTATTTTACCGTGTGATTGCCGGCGATATAAGTTTGATTGTCAATCAATTGATAGCGCGTAATGGTCGTCTCACGCGGGCTGAAATTATTGCGCCCGAAGCTGAAAGTCCCGTCGTTGATGCCGCCGGCGTTCGCCGACACGTTCACTTCCGGGTCGTTGGAATTTGCCAAACCGGGTTCGCGGTCGCGTGAAAATTGAAAGCGAAATTCGTTGAACCAAACGGCGGAAAGCGTCGAAGTCAAACTCGCCGACAAAGCCGAGGTTTTGACGATGCTGTTGCCGGAGTGTTCCAAAGAGTTCACCAAATTATTACCGCTGGAAGTTTCCAGATTCGTGCCGGTAAAGTTTTGCTGGTTGAAGCGCACCCAAAACTGGTTGCGGTCGTTAAAGTTAAAATCAACTTTAACCAGATAAGTGTCCTGAACGCGGCTTTGACTGTAAGAACCGACTTTCGGCGCGAGCAGTGCTTGAACGGCTGCCGGAGCAAAAGCCAGCGAATTCAGCACGACCGGATTAGATAATTTTGAGCGTTGTCCTTCATACGCGCCGAAGAAAAAGATTTTATCTTTTTTAATCGGTCCGCCGAAGGTTCCGCCGAATTGGTTGATTTGTCCGGGCGGTTTCGCTCTTTTCAAGGCGACCAAATTCGGATTCAGAGCGTTGAGCGATTCGTCGCGGAAATACTCGAACGCGCTGCCCGTGAAACGATTGGTTCCCGATTTGGTGACGACGTTGATGACCGCACCGGCGGCGCGTCCGAATTCCGCCGAAAAGCCGTTTTGATTAACTTGAAATTCTTTGACCGTATCAATCGAGAATTGCGACGGAGCGCGTCCCGAACCGACGCGCCCGGAAGATTGACCGAAAAAAGTATTGTCCGAACTCGTGCCGTCAATCTGCAAACTATTGAGCGTTCCTTTTTGTCCGCCGACCGATAAATCGCCGCTGCGAGTCGGATCGCGGACGATGCCGGGCGTTAAAGTGACAAAATCCAGAAAGTTGCGCCCGTTGGTCGGCAGGTTGACGACGCGGCTTTCGTCAACCGTCGAGGAAATCGAGGTGCGCGTCGCTTCCACGCCCTGACCTTCGGCGTTCACGTCCACGACGTTGACCGAGCCGCTTGCCGACAAAGCGATTTCGAGCGTGTTTTTCGCGCCGACCGTGACGCGGACGTTTTCATACGTCGTCGCGCCGAAACCTTGTCCGGCAGCGGTCGTCACCGTATAATTGCCCGGCGACAAAAGCGGCAGAATGAAATTTCCTTCGCTGCTCGTCTGCGCGTTTTTCTCCGCGCCGGTATCCTGACTTTTGGCGTTGACGGTGATGTCCGCCACGCCCGCGCCTTGCTGGTCAACGACGCGCCCTTCGATATTGCCGGTCGTCGCTTGCGATTGGGCAAACGCTCCGGGCGTAAATAAAATTAGTCCGAATAAAAACAAAAATAGTTTTCGCATATTTTAAAATCCTCTTTTGAATTGATTAAATTTAGACCTCGAGAATCAAAGTCGTTTCAAGTTCGATAGCTTTTGCTTGATTAAATTGGCTTGGAATCAACTGAAATGATATGACAGGTTTAGCAGCTAAGCAAATGAATTCAAGAGCAGAAACGGAAAATAACTAATAAACGGGTGAGCAAAAGTTTTACAAGATTTTGCCTGAAGTTCAAAGTCCAAACGCGGAACGCACTTTGCCGTTTCCGCCAGCGAAGCGCGGCGGAAACACACGCTGAAGGCGTGGACTCTGAACTTTTCACAATACCTGCAAACTTTTGCCTTTTTAATTTGAAGATTCGCCTTCAATCCACGTTTCGCTGTCCGCGTAGACTTCTTTTTTCCAGATCGGCACGACTCGTTTTAATTCTTTGATTAACCATTCGCACGCCTCGAAAGCGGCGCGGCGATGCGGCGCGGCGACGGAAATCACGACGCTCGTTTCGCCGAT
>JAJAZE010000126.1 GCA_026785925.1 Pyrinomonadaceae bacterium | reverse complement strand
TTTTTTTCCTGATTTTCAGAATTTCAACTGATTTATCCGCGTCATCGGCGTTAATCGGCGGCTAAAATTCTTCTTTCTTAAAGTTTTATCTTAATCTGACAAAGTAGAACTAAGCAGGTAAGCAAAAGTTTGGCGGCATTATGAAAAGTTCAGAGTCCAAACGCGAAGCGCGGCGATTGGCAAAGGGCGTTCCGCGTTTGGACTCTGAACAAGCGGGAAAATATCACAAAACTTCTGCTGACCTGCTTATCCATTGAGCTAGGTGAAAACTCAACGGATAAAAGGTATTATACGCCGGTGTCGCTTTCTGTTGCTTTCCTTCCTCAACCCCAGTTTGCCTTCAGGCGGCTTTTCTTAAACTAAAAACCGCCTGAGGAGGCAAGACTCAAAACGTCTCAAACGTCCTTGAATTTTGTTACCAGCAAACTGATGTCCGGTTCGGCGACGACTTCGTGTTCGATTCCGCCTTCCAAAGTTATCAATGTTCCGGCGACAAGTTTTTGCTCGTCTTCCAAATCTTTTCCCGCCCGAAATGTGCCGCTTCCCGCCAAACAAAAAACCGTAATCGGCTCGTTTGCTTTGTGTTTCGATAACATTTCATTGTTATGCAGTTCGACGCTCATTATTTGGCGGCGCGTGCCGTCAAAAACCTTTTTCACGATTTTTGATTTTTCGCTCTTTGCGATTTCGGTTAAATTAAAATTGTCTAAAAGTTCGATATGTTTCATAAAGTTTCAATAGATTCCCGTGCCTGCCGCTTTCGCATAAACCCGGTTGTAAATCGGCGGATGCGCGATTGCGCCGATTGCCGCTGACGGGCGATAAAAATAGATAAACCAATGTCCCTGGCGGCGTTCTTCCGCCCAACTCGCAAAACCGCGCCGCGCAAACATATCACGAAGCGGAATCGGGTCAAACGGGTGATGGATGAGCAAAACGTCTTCCGCGTGTTTGAGCGAAACGAGTCCTTTGGCGATTTTCGGCATCGGGTCAAGATGTTTTTCCGCTTCGCCCGTGACATCAACCAGAATTATGCGCGGGTCGGTGTCTTTCAAATCTGAGATTTCAAGCGGTTTGCACGGCGGATTGGTTTCCCGGTATTCAAAATCTTCCGGTTGGCATAATCGCAGTTCGTCGGCAATTTCATCGGAATCCGCGCCCGCCGCAAGATTCAAAACGTAGAGAGCTTCGGTCAGCGGAACTTGCGCGAGTCGCGCCGCTTGCGCGACCGTTACTCGTCCGCTCATCGCGCGGCGCAGTTTCGGATAATTCAAACGCTCGAATTCCGGCGCGAGCCAGATGAACGCGCTCAAAAGATGCTCGCCCAGATCTAAAACTTCCTTGACTTTCATTTCAGCCGTAACTTTCATTGGATACCTCCGTATTGTTTGAAAAAATAATTAGGCAGCGATAAACAAGTGAGAAATGCAATTTCAATCACTTCTTTGAGTTTGTTATTTAATTAACCGTCGCGGACGACTTCCCACAGTTGATTATGTTTATTCTTCATCCGGCTCCACATTTTGCCCGTCTTCAAACCGTGTAAAGTATCGTCCCAGATTCCGTAATGCAGAAAAATCGCGTCGTCTCCGCCCTCGTCAATGATGACCGCGATGTCGTGGTTATAAATTTTCACCGGCACTCTGCCGTGAATTTCGGACGCGATGTTTGCGGCGGCGACTTGCGCTTGGCGCACTGCCATAAACGCCAGTTTCGGTCCCGTAAAAGCGGCAATATCTCCGACCGCGTAGACTTTTTCTAAATCTTGGACGCGCATAAAATTATCAACTTGAACAAAATCCAGTTCATCGGTAAATCCGTGTTTGCCAATCATCGCCTGTCCGCGAAACGGCGGCAGCAGCATCAGCAAATCATAGTTAATTTTTTGACCGCCGTCGGAAACAATCGCTTTTTCGGTTACTTCCTTGACGGCAAAATCGGTGATTACTTTGATGTGATGGTTGGCAAACGCCTTTTCTAATTTCTGGTGCAAATCCGCGCCGCCGAAAGCTGTTTTGACGGTTTCGGGAAAGACGACGCTGACGGAAATTTCTTTCGTTTCTATTTCCCGTTCAAAATCTTTCGCCAGCGCAAACGCGGTTTCGCAAACCGGAACGGGCAGAAACGCCTGCGGCGCGAGTCCGACAACAATGTGTCCTTTCTCGAATGATTTAACCGCCTCGCCGAATTTGAGCGCGGCTTTGATGCCGAGAAGATGATGCGCGTGTTCAAAAAAGCCGCCGATTTTTTCGGTCGCCAGCCTGCGACCCATAGCGATAACCAGATAATCGTAAGAAATTTCGCCGTCGAAATCGTCGCCCGTAACCTGCACTTTTTTAAGATTGAGATTGAGTTTGATGACTTCGCCCTGCACAAATCGAACATTCAATTCGTTTAATTTTTCGGGCAAATCAAATGAAATGTCCTCCGCGTCGCAATCGCCGAAAGCGAGCCTCACGAGCGCGGGATAAAATGTAAATTTATCCTTTGGTGAAACAAGCGTCACGCGATGCTTGCTTCCGCCGCCGAGTGATTTTGAAAGATGTTCAGCCGTCATCAATCCGCCGAACCCGCCGCCTAAAATTAGAATGTTTGCCATATTATTCGCCTTTATTTCTCACCACCAAAACCGAACACGGCGCGTGATGCACCACCGCGTTCGACACCGAACCGAGCAGCATTCGCTCCCAAAACCCGTATCCGTGCGAGCCGAGAACAATCAAATCCGCTTTCCATTTTTTCGCTTCCTCGACGATTTCTTCTTTCGGATTACCCGTGAGAGTCGCTGTTTCGACAGCGAGGTTGGCGTTGGTAAATTTTTCGATAATCATTTTTTCGGCGCGTTTGACCGCTTCCTTTGCCTGTTCGTTTAGCACCGCTTTAACTTCCGCGTAATATTCGTTGGAAATGCCGAACGGTTCAGCCGCCATCGGCGCGGGCGGTTCGACCACCGAGATTATCCTGACCGAAGGATTTTCACTTGCGGCAAACAATTCGCAGCATTTTTCAGTTGCCTCGTCGCTGTATTTTGAACCGTCGGTCGCCAGTAAAATTTTCATAGTTTTTTTCCGCTTTAGAAAAGTATATTTGAAAGTAAAGGCAACGCTCGTTCCACTAAAGTAGATTGCTCAGACTTGAAATTTATCGAGAGTTTACGGGCATTTTACCGACAATTTTAAGAAGTTGGATTTAGCGAGAAACTAACAACTGCGAGAAATTTCGCAGTTATTACGTAAAAATTAGCGGTTGCGTTAAATAAATCTTTTAACTGCCGTAAATATTTTGAGCGGCGAGATAATCTTCGGGTGTATTGATGTTAAGAAAGAGAAAATCGGAAGACGGAAAGTTTTAGGCTTGAGCCTTCGACGTTTCGGCAGCGTCTTTATCGGCGCCTCGCAAAAACACGAAATAATTGACCGCCAGACAAAGAAGCGCGAAAACCGACAGTAAAATGAATCCGACGGTGTAGCTTCCGGTCGCGTCTTTGACGAGTCCGAGTTCGATTGGCGGAAAAAATCCGCCGAGTCCGCCGAACGCGCCGACTAAGCCGGTAACCGTTCCGGTGTTCTTTGGAAAATACTGCGGAACTAATTTGAAAACCGCGCCGTTGCCTAAACCCAGAGCCGCCGCGCAGCCCAATGCGCCGATGGTAAAAAGAACTATCGTCGTAAAACTGAGCAGCAGAGAAAGAGCGGCAATCGCCGCGAACACAATCACTAAAACTTTTGCTCCACCGACTTTATCAGCTAATAAACCGCCGACCGGACGCATTAAAGTTGCCAGCAAGACAAATCCGGCAGTTCGCGCTCCGGCATCGGTTGCCGATAAGCTGAAAATTTCACGCAAAAATGTCGGTAAATAAAGCGC
>JAJAZE010000125.1 GCA_026785925.1 Pyrinomonadaceae bacterium | reverse complement strand
CAATCTTCGGCGCGGGCGGCGCAACGCGAATCGCTTTCGGCGCGTTTTTCACATCTTTAACATTCGCCGCCAATGAAAAAGTATTCAAAGAAAACACTAAAATCGTCAAAATCGCCGTTATATTTTCCATCATTTTCCCCAATCTATCTTTGCCGAAGTCGTCCAATCCCGAATTTGTTTAATCCACGCCGTGCTGCTCATTTCCCGCGCCGCCAGCAGAAACTCCGCCGCCTGTTCGCCCGCCAGAATCGGCAGGGCAAGACTCATTTTCGACTCCAGATAAACGCCTTCGCGCAAAATGTAAAACTCCACCTGTTTTTTGGTCAACCGCCATACTTCCGCCACGCCGAACGCCGCGAAAATCGGCATTCGCTGACGCGGCGAACTCGTTTTGTTAATTTCAATTATCAAATCCGGCGGCGGATCGGTTTCGGTGTCCAAATCTTCTTTGCCCGCAATTTTATCGAGCGACTGAATGTAAAAACACGAATCCGGCTCGAAACCTTTGCTGATATTCTTGCGCTTGAAAGTCGTCGAACCGCTGCGGCGAAAATTTATTTCCAATTCAAAAGCTATCTGTTCAAACAAAGCCGCCAAATTCCGACTGTCTTCTTCGTGCTGCAAAGAATTCGACATAATTATTTCTAAGATTCCGCTGTCGTAACTCAAACGCGGAAACTGAGAATCACGGTTTTCAGCAACGAGTTCCTGATACAAATCCCAACTTACGCCGTATAAAACTTCGTTTTTGGAGAGTTTCGGTTTGGATAATTCTAAAACTGCCGACATATTTTTTTTACTTTCTTTGAAAAGGTATTTAAAAAGTCCGACACGCTTTAGCTTGTCGCTCTTCGGTTTACCGGCGATTGCCGCCGAATTATTGAAATTGACGACTGCCGGTAAGCGACAAGCTAAAGCGTGTCGGACTTTTCAAACAGTTTCTGAGACATTATTTTAACACGGAAATTTCAATCTCACGCGCCGTCTGATTGCCGAAAAAATCATTTGCGAAAACCCGCAGAGTGTAATCGCCGTTTTCCAACTTGCTCGCGTCGAAAAAATCTTCCCGAAACTCGTCGCCGTTCACACGATTTGAAGCGATGTAATTGAAGATCGTCTCGCCGGTCGCGCCCGATTTGCTCCCCGTTGCGTAAACGAATTTGACCGCTTCCGCGTCGGGCAGACGGTCGAAGATGAGCATCCAGTTGATTTCCGAAAGCGGCGTTTTGTCTGCTTGCAAAATCTGATAGCCGATTTTGTAAACGCCCAATCTGCGGCGTTCGGCGTTGCCGTCCATCCGGTCGTAGGCGGAGACGACGACGCGGGTTTTGCCGTTCAGTTTGATACGCGAATTCGCATTTCGGGTTTCACCGAGCGGCTGCCAGGTTTCGTCAAACAGCGAAACTTTTTCAATCGTCGGCGCGATGTTGTCGGAAACGTCCGGCAGCACGAGCGCGTCGAGCGCGTTCATTTCCGCGCCCGAACGTCCGGCGATTAGATGAACGTGGTTCAGCGCGTTCAAGGTTCCGATGGCTTCGCCGGCTTGAAATTTCGCGCCGCGCGGAATTCTGACGTTTATCAATTTCCCGCGTTCGTCGCGTGAAAATTGAAAGCGCGGGTCGTCGTAGATTACATCGTTTTGATCGCGCCCCAAACGAATGTGAATATAGCCGATGGTCGGCATTCGGATGAGTTCGCGCAAAGTCGAAAAATTTTCCGTCGAAGTCGGGCGCAGAACTTTTTCGTTTCTGATAAACCGCGCCGTTTCGCCGTAATCGCCGACGACATCCAAACCGTTGTGAAACCAAATTCGAGAATCGGCATCAACGACTTCGCCGCGCAGTTCGCCCAAAGTTCCGGCGATTTCGCGCTTTTTGTCCGGGGGATTGTAAGTCCAGCGCGGCGGCTGCAAAGTTCGGAATTCGGCAGGCGTGAAACGCGAATTTTTAGCGATTTCCGCCGTCGCTGCCGCGCCGATTTCCGCGCCGGTCAAAACTCTGACCGTTTGATTTTCCGCGTCGCTGACGAGCAAATTGCCGTCGGCATCACTCGCCAAACCCGACGGGCGATTAAACTGCGAACGCCGCAAACTGCCGTCGGCGAAACCGCGTTTCGTGTCGGTCAGCGTTTCGACGTAGGCGAAAAGCCGTCGCCCAATCGCCCGAATCGAATTGCCGTCGGCAACGTAAATCGCGCCGAACGAATCAACCGCCAAAGCCGTCGGCCCGGCGAAAAAAGCGTGATCGAGAAATACCTCAAGCGAGGTTTACGCCCCCCATACCCCCAAAGTCCACCGTTTT
>JAJAZE010000124.1 GCA_026785925.1 Pyrinomonadaceae bacterium | reverse complement strand
TTTGGTATTTACAAAGAAGTAGTCAAGGATTTACGGGCGTGGCGTTCGGCGCGGCGACTGACAAGCCGATTCCGAATGTGTTCGTGCCGTAGAAACTTTGCAGACGATTGAAAACGCATAGCCGACTGGAGCGCAAGCGTCCCGCTTGCATTGAGCGCAAGTTTTTTTGCGCGAAAAAGTCTTATGGTGTTTTCAACTGAAATAGTCAACGAGCGTTTTTTCGCGCCGGAAACTGACGCTCAATGCAAGCGGGACGCTTGCGCTCCAGTCGGCTGCTTTATTTATTGGCTTTTGTTCGCTAATCGTCTTTATTTCTCACAAACGGTCGTCCGGTTGGCGGGCAAATCAATCGAAAGCGGATCAAGGTTTTGTTGAAATTTTCCGCAATTCGCTTTTGATTTTTTGGAAGGAGTGAATTTAACGAATTGAAAAAAGTGAATATGTAGAATCTGGAAACGATGTCGGAAAATTCATTATTTTCGGCTGATGAACTGTTGCGGCTTTTCCTCAACGCGCCGTCGGAGGCGGAGTGCGCGAAATTTTTGGATGCGCTGATTGAAAAATGCGTTTTGCCGATGATCGAGAAAATTCTGCGGGCGAAATTCGGCGATGCGAAAAATGACGCGGTTTTTTCCGAGCAGGATTACGAAGATTTGCGCGGCGAGTGCGGCGTGAAAATCGTCGGCGTTCTGCGTTCGCGGAAAAACGCGGCGGGCGATTTTCCGCCGATCAAGGATTTTTCGGCATACTGCGCGGCGATTGTTTATAACGTCTGGAACGGTTTCGTGCGGGAGAAATCGCCGAATCGGGAGAATTTGAAAAATAGAATTCGTTACGCGCTCGATAAAGATTTGCGGTTCGTCGTCCAGGCGGACGGCGTGAGTTTATATCAATGGCGAGAGCCGAATTCCGTGCCGTCGGCGATGTCAGTCGAACATTTGACGGCGCTAGTGAAAGAGGAAAACGGATTTTTCGCGCCGGCGGATTTGCCCGATTTGCTCGCCGTGATATTTGAACGGGCAAACGGCAGTTTGACAATCGAAACGCTGGTGAAAATCGTCGCTGATGTCTGGCAGGTGCGCGATTTTCCAGCCGTTTCACTCGATGATTTTCACGAACGCGCCGCGCCGCTGTTTGTTTGGCGGGCAGATTTGGAGATGCGGTATAAACTCGAATACTTGTGGCGGGAAATTCGCTCTCTGCCGGTTCTGCAAAGAGTCGCGCTGCTTTATAATCTGCGCGATGAACGCGGCGGCGAAATGCTCTGGTCGTTTTTTAACGCCCGCCTCGCCGCGCTCGACGAACTCGCCGAAGCGATGAATCTGACCAGAACGCAGTTCGTTAAACTGCTGCCGCAACTGCCTTTGGACGATAAAAAAATCGCGGCGGCGATGAATCTAACCGTCAAGCGCATCGGCGATTTGCGAAAAACGGCGCGTGATAATCTGCACCGCCGTTTGGACGGCAAGGCGCAGCGAAAAAGCGCGGCGGAAACAGCGGAGATTTTTACTTTCATCGGCGATGACGAAGACGATGCGGCGATGACGGGCGAATTTTTGAATTAAAATTTAATTGTGAAACATTTAGAAATAGACCAACTGAAAAAATACGGCGAACGGCGATTGAATGCCGAAGAAATGATGCAGGCTGTGCTGCATCTCGACGAATGCGGCGCGTGTTTCGATTCTCTTTATAAAATGTTTCCCGCGCTTTCCGACCGAACGCGAAAAGTCTCGCCCGATCTTTTGACGGCGGGCGACGCGGAAGTTTTTCATCTCGATTACGCTGAACATCTGCGCCCGTATGTTGATTTTGAAGCGGACGAAGTGACCCGCGAAATTGTCGAAAGCCATTCGGAAAATTGTTCGTCCTGCGCCCGCGCCGTGCGCGATTTGCGCGAGTTCAGCGACAGTCTGCGTCTGCGGCACGAAACGAAAAAAGCCGATTTCGCTAATGCGGAAACTTCCGGCGTAACCGATTATCGTCCGCGCCGGTTGGCGACTGAAAATTTTTGGCGTTTAGCGGTGTCGTCAATTGCCGTTTTGATTTTAGGAAGCGGCGGCTGGATATTCTGGCGGCAATCGGCATCGCCGAATTTCATTGTCCAAAATCAAACTTCGAATGCCGCGCCGCAAATCTCAGCCAACGAAAACGCTTTCGACCGGCAATCGGAAAACTTGTCGGCGAATCGGGAAGTTAAGACAATCAATTTGCCGATTTTGCCGCGTGAAATCAATTCGGCGAACAAAAAATCGAAGGCAATCGAGGCTGAAAATCTCGAACCGAATCCGGCGGCGGACGAACGGCTGCTCGCCGCGCTACCGCCGGATTTTCGCGTTCGATTTCAAAATGCCGTGCAGACGCAAAAAATCGAACTGCCCGCGTTCATCGCCGAATTGCGTGAAGACGGCAATCTTCGCGGCGCACCGAACGATGAAAAAAAATTGATTCTTTCACCGAACGCGCAAGCCGTCAGAGATTTGCGTCCGACTTTCAGATGGCGCAAGTTTGCCGCCGGCGGCGAAAGTTACGTCATCACGATTTATGATAAAGACTTTAATCAAGTCGTCGTCAGTCCGGTTTTGCAGGCGACAAAATGGCAATCGAATGTGTCGCTGGAACGCGGGAAAATTTACAAGTGGCAAATCAAAACCGCCGGGTCTGCCGAAACTTTCGCGGCGCGATTCAGAATTTTAGACGCAAAGGCGGCTGCCGGATTGAGAGAA
>JAJAZE010000123.1 GCA_026785925.1 Pyrinomonadaceae bacterium | reverse complement strand
CGGTCGCCGGTTTTGAAAGTCCGAGCGCGGGAACGACAATATCGTCGGCAACGAGCCAGACCGCCGCGCCGAACGGCAAACCCAAACCGGCGGTCGTAACGGGCGCAACTTCGGCGGCAATGCCGTAAATCAAACCCGACGCTGCGCCCATCGCGTAATGCACCGCTTCGCCCGCCGGTTCTTTTTCGCTTTTCTTCAGTTTATGGTCAAACACATTTTCCGAAATGGCTTCGGCGGTTTTGACGTTTGCCGGTTCGTCTTCTTTTTTCTTTGTCGGTTTTTTCTCTTCTTCCGAAAGTCTGCTCAGAAGCATTTGAAATTCGCTCATCACGAAAGAAGCAACCAACCCGCCGATGAGTCCGGCGATTGCTCCTTTAACAACATCGCCCGCATCTGCTTTTTTCATATTATCTCTCAATGTTCGCTCTTTTAATTTGTAGGTTGCCAAATATATTTTCCAGTTTTGTCTATGTATCCCCACTTTCCTTCTAAATCAAATGCGCCGACCACATCATTTATTGCATTTGCGTCATAGCTTCCGATTTTCACAAAAGCGAGTCCGCTACTAAAATTCATAGCTTCATTAAAGTTTGGTTTAATGACTAATTTTCCTGTTTTATCAATGTAACCCCATTTTCCACCAACCGCGACAGCCGCCAAACCTTCCGAAAAACTTTCGGCTTTATCGAATTGAGGTTTAACTATCCAACTTCCGCTTTTGTCAATAAAACCCCATTTATCGGAAATTCTCACAGCCGCTAATCCTTCTTTGAAATAATATGTCCAATCAAACTGCGGTTTGATAACCATTACACCTGATTTATCAATAAAGCCCCACTGATAATCATCGCCTTTCTTCATTCCGACAGCTGCATATCCTTCTGAAAACGATTGCGCTAGATCAAATTGCGGCTTGATGACAACTTTACCCGTTTTATCTATGTATCCTTGTTTATGACGCGAAGCCTTCGATTCGTCCCAAAATTTCACAGCCGCAAATCCTTCGCTGAACGGGCTGACTTCATCGAATTGCGGCTTAATAACAAATTCTCCAGACGCATCAATAAAGCCCCACTTACCCGCAACAACACAAGCCAAACCTTCTGAAAAAGGACAAGCTCCCCAGATTTTCGGATTATTTATGACAACTTCGCCTGACTTATCAATATAGCCTTTGGTGTATGGTGAATTTGTGGTAATACTGCCGCGAGCCAATCCATCGGTGAAACCGTTTATAACTTCAAAATCTTTAGGCACAATAACCATTTTGCCTGTTTTATCTACGAAGCCTTTCTTTCCATTTGAAGAAACCAATGCAAAACCTTCTGAAAAATTCTCCGCATTATCAAATTTCGGTTCAATGATGACATTTCCTTTTTCATCAATATAACCAAACTTACCATCCTTAATAATTTTGAAAAGACGAACTGAAACATCATTTTTTTGAGATGAAAAAATTTTTGTATCAAATGGCTCAGTAACATTACCAATACAAAATAATAAGAAACTAAGACAGATGATAAAGCTAAGAATCTTCAAGATTTCTACTCCTTACCGCAACAGATATTTCTAAAAATTAAACTATACCGAACGCTGTGCGATTTGCGCCAGCCGCCCGTAATTGTAATAAGCCGCGCACGCGCCTTCGCTTGAAACCATCGTCGCGCCGAGCGGTTTGCGCGGCGTACAATTTTTGCCGAAACATTCGCATTCGTGCGGTTTAATCATTCCCTGCAAAACTTCGCCGCTGCGACACAGAGGCGATTCGACGGTTTTTATTCCGCTGACTTCAAACTTTGCTTCGGCATCAAAAGCGCGGTATTTTTCGTTCAAACGCCAGCCGCTGTTTGGAATAATGCCGATGCCGCGCCACGCGCTGTCGGTCGTTTTAAAAACTTCGGCGAGCATCGTTTGCGCGGGAATATTGCCGTCGAAATTAACCACTCTTTTATAACCGTTTTCGATTTCCGCGCGTCCGTTTTCGAGCTGCACGACGACGCGGCGAATGCCTTCCAAAACGTCAACCGGCTCGAATCCCGTGACGACAATCGGGACTCGATATTTTTCGACGAGCGGCGGATATTGCGCGTAACCCATCACCGAACAGACGTGACCGGCGGCGAGAAAACCTTGCACGCGATTGGTCGGCGAATCCATAATCGCGGCAATCGCGGGCGGCACGAGAACGTGCGAAACGAGCATCGAAAAGTTTGTGATATTTTGCTGTTTCGCTTGAAAAACCGCCATCGCATTGGCGGGCGCGGTCGTTTCAAAACCGATGCCGAAAAAGACGACTTCCTTTTCTGGATTTTCTCTGGCAATTTTCAGCGCGTCGAGCGGCGAATAAACCGTCCGAACATCGCCGCCTTCGCTTTTGACGCGAAACAAATCCTTCTCGCTGCCGGGAACGCGCAGCATATCGCCGAACGAACAAAAAATTACATTCGTTTCGGCGGCAATCGCCAGTGCTTTGTCAATCATATCGAGCGGTGTCACACAGACCGGACAGCCCGGACCGTGAATCAGTTCGATATTTTCGGGAAGGAGTTGGTCAATGCCGTGCCGAATAATCGAATGCGTCTGCCCGCCGCAAACTTCCATAATCGCCCAAGGGCGCGTCGTCGCGGCGCGAATCTCGGATAAGATATTACGCGCCAATTCAGGATCACGAAACTCTTGCAAATATTTCATATCAGTTATCAGTTATCAGTTATCAGTTATCAGTTATCAGTTTAATTGAACGATTATTCTTCAAAAATTCAACTGATGACTGTTCACTGCTAACTGCTAACTGTCTCACCTAGTTCTTCTTCCAAAAAGCCCATATTGCGAAACAATTCCAGCGATTCGAGCGCGGATTTTTCGTCCAATTTCTCAATTGCAAAACCGACGTGAACCAGCGCGTATTCGCCGATCTGGATGTCGGGAATGTATGCCAGACAAATGTTTTTGGTGATGCCGTCGAAATCCATTTTGCCCATCATCATTCCGTTGGTTTCAAATCGTTCGATAACTTTTCCGGGAACTGCTAAACACATAATTTCTGTCCTTATTCTTCTGATTCATTAATAACTTTTTCTACGCGGCTAAATCCATTTTCATCAAATCCTCTACCTATTCCGTCTTGGTCTGCAAAATCTCTGACTCTTTTTGCCGCAAAATTAAGTTTAGAAATTAATAGCTGAACATTACCTTTATTTTTGCCCCAATCAAAACATTGCAAAGGATAAACACATCTACTTTCAACCAAAATCATTCTGTTCGAAAGAAATTTTACTTTTATCTTTTCCCCCCAAGAAAGTGCGTTTATTCCAATAGTAGAATGAATTTCCTCCGCGGATATTTCAATAAATTTACATTCTAAACTTTCTAAAACTTCCTTTACTATTTGATTAAATTCGTGCCGCTGAATTGGTATAAAAATAGTTTCAGTAAAATATGCTGGAAAACCAAACGCCATAAAATTAATTTTTATGAAACCTCAAAAGTTTCAATACTTTATCAGAATTATACCTGTCTCTATTACACAAATAACAGGAATTTCGTCTGTGTATTCCTCGACAGTTTCCTTTTCTTTGGTTAACAACTTTAATTTTTCGACTGGTGAAAACCTGCAATTACTGCTTGCCCTAAAGCTAAACCGCCGTCGTTCGGCGGAACTTGCCGGTGCGTAAAAACTTCAAAATCGTTTTCGCGCAATCGCCGCAAACTTGCCCGCAGTAGCGCGACGTTTTGAAAACAGCCGCCGCTCAGAGCGACTTTGTTTAAGTTTTCGCGCGTCCGAAATTTTAAGGCGAGACGCAAAATTAAATCGGCAACCGTATTATTAAATTTTGCGGAGATTTCGGCAACCGGAATTTGCGCCAAAACGTCTTTGGCGATTTCGGAAATTATTTTCGCGCAATCAATTTTTGTAATTCCGCCTTCGATTAAATCGAATTCGTAAAAATCGGAAATCGTCTCGTCGAGCGCGGCTTCAAACTCAATCGCCGCCTGCGCTTCGTAAGTTATCGTCTGCCGAACTCCGACAAGCGACGCGACGGCATCGAACAAACGACCGAAACTGCTCGTCGGAATCGTGTTCAAATTATTCTCGAATTGTTTCAGCAAAATCTTCTTTTCCGTCTCGGAACAAGCGGCGACGCACGGCAGTTTTTCATTCCAATCAATTCCGGCTTGCCACAAATGCGCGAGCGCGACGCGATACGGTTTTTTGACCGAAACATCGCCGCCCGCGAGCGGAAAATATTTTAGATGCGCGGCTCGTTCAAATCCGCGATAATCGGCAAGCAGAACTTCGCCGCCCCAAATCGCGCCGTCGTCGCCGTAACCCGTGCCGTCAAACGCGAAACCGATGACTTTTTCTGTGCCATCCAAACCGTTTTCCGCCATCACCGAAGCGATGTGCGCGTGATGATGTTGAACCGCGACAAGCCGCGTTTCCGGCTGAAAGAGTTTCGTTAAATTATCTTTTGCCCAACGCGCCGAAAGATAATTCGGATGTTTATCAAAGGCGACGATTTCCGGTTCAATGCGAAAAAGTTTTCGCATTTGCCCGATTGATTTCTCAAACGCCCGCAAAGTTTCCAGATTTTCCATATCGCCGAGGTGCTGCGACACGAAAGCGAACTCGTCTTTCGCCACGCAAAACGTCGCTTTGAGTTCACCGCCGACCGCTAAAATCGGCGGCAGTTTGAACGGCAGTTGCACGGGAAACGGCGCGTAGCCGCGCGAACGGCGAATCGGCAGTTCGTGATTTTCAAAAACTCTGACCACCGAATCATCGCATGGCACGTAAATATCGCGGTCGTGCAGCAGAAAAGCATCGGTTAAAAGTGATAATTTTTCCAACGCTTCCGCATTATCTTTAACAATCGGCTCGTTAGAAAAATTGCCCGAAGTCATCACCAAAACATCGAGATTATGAAACTTCTCGTTGGTGGAATTGAGCAGCAGATAATGAAGCGGCGAATAGGGCAGCATTACGCCGAGAAAATTGTTGCCGGGCGCAATCAGTTCGGAAATTTCCGCCGCTTGTTTTTTCCGCAGCAAAACAATCGGTCTTTCCTTTCCGTTCAACAATTTCAGTTCTGCCTGGTTGATAACAGCTAAACTTTTTGCCGCTCGCAAATTTCTGCACATCACGGCGAAAGGCTTACCAATTCTGCCCTTTCTTTCACGCAAAATTCGCAAAGCCGTGTCGTTTCGCGCATCGCAGACGAGATGAAAACCGCCGATGCCTTTGACGGCGACGATTTTGCCTTCAGACAAAACTTTTTGCGTCGCTAAAATTGCGTCTTCGTCGTAAATTTTCTTTTCGTTTTTACCGTCGAACCAAACACGCGCTCCGCAATCCCGGCAAGCGTTCGGCTGCGCGTGAAAGCGTCTGTCGAGCGGATTATCGTATTCACTTCGGCAAAGTTCGCACATTTCAAATCGGCTCATCGTCGTGTTCGACCGGTCGTAAGGAATGTCTTTGATAATCGTGAAACGAGTTCCGCAATTCGTGCAGTTGATAAAAGGATGCCGGAAACGCCGGTCGTGCGGATTGAAAAGTTCCCGCAAACAATCTTTGCAAACGCTCGTATCGGGCGACACGAGCGTATTTTCATCGGCGCGATTTTCGCTTTCGACAATCCGAAAATTATTATCGTTTTGAATTCTAATTTCTTCGGTTTTTATTTTGGTGATGTGCGAAAGCGGCGGCGCGTCTTCACGCAGACGGCTGAGAAAATCCTGCAAATCTTTTTTTTCGCCTTCAACTTCGATGAAAACGCCGCCGCTCTCATTGCCGACAAAACCCGACAAATGCGAGCGACGCGCCAGAGCATAAACAAACGGACGGAAACCGACTCCCTGCACCGCGCCGCCGATGGTTAAGCGTAATCTTTGCAGCATCATTTTTCTTGACAAATCCATTGTTCGGCACTCGTTCAAATGAACGACTTTATTTATTATTTGCGAAGTAAAGTCGTCCGAAGATTAATAACTGATGTTACGCAAGTGACTGGAGCGCAATCCGTCCCGGTTGCATTGAGCGCGTGAGCGCGAAAAAGCCTGGCGACGGCTTTGAGCTTTCATCTCAACGAGTATTTTTTCGCACCGAAGCGATGCTCAATGG
>JAJAZE010000122.1 GCA_026785925.1 Pyrinomonadaceae bacterium | reverse complement strand
CTTTTAACCTGCGCCAGTTCGTTTCTGTTTCGCATCAATATGGCGAAAGCACCGCCCTTGACGATTATCTACACGATTCTCGGAATTTATTTGCTGTTCGAGCGCAAATACGTTTGGCTTTTGCCGCTGATGTTCGCCTTTGTCTGGACTTACAGCCTCTTTCCGCTGCTGCTTTTCGCCGCGTTTTTCTGGACGCTGATTATCGTCTGGAACGAACGCCGTTTTGAATGGCGACCGCTTGCCTACACGACCGGCGGAATGATTCTCGGCAATCTTATCAACCCGTATTTTCCGCAGAATCTCTACCTTTTTTGGGAACATTTTATTACGAAAGTGAAAGTCGGCAGCGATTTTGCGGTTTCGGTCGGCGGCGAGTGGTATCCGTATTCGGGTCAGGAACTGCTGTTGAATTTCCCGATTGCTTTGGTTGCAATGCTCATCGGCTATATTCTTTTCGTGCCGAAAGGCGGCAAACTGCCGGAAAAATCCACATTCTTTTTGATGTTCGTGACGGTTCTGCTCGTTTCGCAATTTCGCTCGAAACGCTTCGCCGAATACTTTCCGCCGTTTGCGATTTTGTTTGCGGCGTTTAGCTGGCGCGAATTTTTTCTGCCGCTGATTGCGCCCGCGTCCGAAACGGCGCGAAACGAAATTGACGCGGCGGAAAATCGTAAAAAGCCGAACAAACGCGATTTTCAACATATCGCCAAACAAGCGGGCGTGTGGACTCTGGGTTTATTTTTGGTTTTGTGGCTGGTTTACAATCTGCGCGGCATTGATTTCGCGGGATTTAAGGAAAACGGGTTGATCGAAACTTTGCAGGGCAACGAAGCGAATGACAAATATAAACGCGCGACCGATTGGGCGAAGGCGAACATCCCGGAAGGCGAGCGGATTTTTAACTGCAACTGGGACGATTTCCCGAAATTGTTTTTCTTCGACACGAAACACACTTACGCTTACGGGCTTGATCCGAATTATCTCTACACGAAAAATCCCGAACTTTCCAAACTGATTCCCGACATCACGAGCGGAAAAATCGAGGAAGCCGCGCCCGTTATTCGTGAAAAATTCGGCTCGCGCTACATTTTCACCGACGCGAAAGAGAATGAAGAGATGGTCGCCAAATGTCTGGAAAGCGGCTGGTGCGAGATGGCTTACCAGGACGACGAAGCCGTATTTTTGAAAATTCGTGACGCAAAAGGTGCGCCGCCGTCCGAAGCCGTTGACGACGCGCCGCCCACGCCCGAAGAGTTAAAACAGCTTGAAGATGAGGAAAAAGCCGACAATGCGGCGCAGGCGAATCAAAAGACGAATAATGAAGACGAAGAAAATTAAAAGCGGCGCGGAGACGCGGAGACGCGGAGACGCGGAGACAAAAACGGACGGCGGTCGGCAGTCGGCGACCAAAAAAATCACTGCCGCGAGCCGGTTTCTTGCGGCGGCTGTTTGTCTTTCGACGCTTTTGAGTTTCGCCTGCACTTATCGTTCGTTTGAAAACCAAAACGCCGCCGTTGCGCCGCCGAATGAAAATAAACAGTCAAGTTTTGAAAGCGATTTGCAGACGATGCAAACCGCGAATTTTGAATTTATCTTCGTTTTTCGGCGCAAAGACGGCGGCGCGTTTGACGGCGACGACCGAAAGTATCTGCGGGCAAACGCGCCTGCCGAAACCAATCGTTTCATAGCGACCGACGACGGCAGGGCTTTTATCGCCGGTTCAAAATACTTATTTCCGCCGCCGAATCTGGAAGCGTTGCGAATGCGTTTCAATATCGAAGATTATTCGACCGCCGGACGAGCGAAATAAACGGCAGAGTTCAACAATAAGCGGGTCAGCGAAAGTCTTGAAATGTTTTAAAAAGTTCAGAGTCCACGCCCCGCGCGTGTGGTTTTCGCCAGCGAAGCGTGGCGAAAACAGCAAACGGCGTTCCGCAGTTTGGACTCTGAACGGAAAACGAAATATCGAAAATTTTTAATCGCCTGCCAAGCAGTCAGTGAGTTACTCAAGGAGAAAAGTTAATGTCTGAAAATAAAATCACGGAAACGGTAGAAATTGTCACCGGCGAAGACAATCAAGTTCCGCCGACTGCGCCTTTGGCTCAAAACGTCGTTCTCGATGCGTCAACGCCGTCGGTGCGTTCGATTGTGCGGGTGGTTCTGGTGACGCTGATAATTTTGTCCATCGCCGGTTTTGTCCTGAATATTCTTTCGTCCTTGACTTATCTGTTTTTTCTGGTCGTTTTGTCGGTCTTTTTCGCCTATTTGATCGAACCGCTGGTGCAGATGATTCGCCGCCCGTTCGAGGCTGCCAACCGCGATAAATATATGCCGCGACCGCTGGCGATTGCGGCGGCTTATCTGCTGGTTTTTTCGACTCTCGGAATCACCGTCGCCGTGCTGTCCCCGATTGTCGTCGAGCAAGCCAGACAGCTTTCGATTACCTTGCCGACCTACGCAGCTTCATTTCAAAAACAGCTAAAATACATCGGCACTCGGTTTGAACGCTACCAGATTCCCGAAGCCGTCCAGACGCAGATTACCGAAAAGGCAACCGGCGTTGTCGGCGCAATCGGTTCCGGCATCACCGATTTTCTCATCTCGTCGGTTTCATATATTCCCTGGCTGATTTTAGTGCCGGTGCTGACGTTTTTTATGCTGAAAGATGCCAATCTTTTTCGTATTTCGATACTGCGGGTTTTTCCGAGCGGCGATTGGCGGGCGCGGATCGAATCAATTATTCACGATGTCAACTCGACGCTCGCCGCCTACACGCGGGCGCAGCTTATTTCGTGCGTTCTGATCGGCACACTCTGCACCGTCGCGTTTTATCTGCTCGGTGTCAACTACGCGCTGCTGCTCGGCGTATTAGCCGGAATTTTCGAGTTTGTTCCGCTGATCGGTCCGCTCATTATTGCCGTCACCGCCATCACTATTGCTTCGCTCGAATCAACTTCGGAAGGAATTTATGCGGCGATATTTCTCGCCGTGCTGCGAATTTTGCAGGATTATGTTCTTTATCCGCGCATCGTCCGCGAGGGAATTCACCTGCATCCGTTGGCGATTATTTTATCGGTTCTGGCGGGCGAGCAAGTCGCCGGAATTCCGGGCGTTTTTCTCTCGATTCCGGTCGTCGCGCTGCTTACGGTTGTTTACAAACACATTTTGGAACACAGCAAAAGCACGGGAATCGTCGCCAATATGCTTGCGCCAAAGGAAAACAGTGAAGAGACGGCAAAGTGAGAAGTGAGAGGTGAGAAGCCGTCCGTGATAGTCATTCTCGATTTATCACGGACGGCTCTTCTACTTCTCACCTCTCACTTCCTACGCGGTTTCGAGTTTAGGACTGTGTTTAATAAAAGCGGCTTCGGTTAAATAAACATTCAGTTCGCAAATGTCCTTGACGTAATCGCCGATGCGTTCCAGATGTTTGGCAACAAAAAGCAGATGCGCTGCGCTTGCCGTCGTCGTCGGGTTGTCAACCATCATCGTTATCAATTCGTCGAAAACGCGGTGATAGCATTTGTCAATTATCTTGTCCTGTTCGATAATGCGGCGCGATGCGGCGGCATCTTCGGACGTGAAAGCGTCGAGCGCGTTACGGAGCATTTCCGCCGCGTTGTCCGCCATCAGCGGTAAATCAATGTATTTTTTTAGCTCCGGCTCGTCGTTCAGAATCAGCGCGGCTTCGGCGATGCTGCCCGCGTGGTCGGCGATGCGTTCGAGAATCGGCGTAATTTTTGCCACCGAAATCACAAAACGCAAATCGTGCGCGGCGGGCTGCTGCAGAGCGAGAATTTCGACGCTGAAGCGGTCAATCTCAAGCTCCATCTGGTCAATAATCTTGTCGCCTTCCAAAACTTCCCGCGCCAAATCGCTGTCGCGCGCCGTCAGCGAGCGCATCGCCCGCTCCAACGCCGTTTCGGTCGTTCCGCCGAGCAGCAGAAGTTTGTCGCGCAAAAGGTCTAATTGCTGGTCTATAATTCGATGTTCCATTTCTAATAGTAATAATTTAACACATTATCAAAGCATTTTTGAATAAAAGTTTGTCCGTCGTCTAACCGAACCTGCCCGTGATGTAATCTTCCGTTAATTTTTCGTCCGGGTTGGTGAACATTTTTTGCGTCCGATTGACTTCAACCAATTTGCCGAGCATAAAGAACGCCGTTCGGTCCGAAACCCGCGCCGCCTGCTGCATATTATGCGTGACGATGACGATGGTGTATTGCTTTTTGAGTTCGACGACGAGTTCTTCGATTTTCTGCGTCGCAATCGGGTCGAGAGCCGATGCCGGTTCGTCCATCAAGATCACTTCCGGCTGCACGGCAAGAGCGCGGGCGATGCACAAACGCTGCTGCTGTCCGCCCGATAAACCAAAAGCGGAAGTGTTCATCCGGTCTTTGACTTCGCCGAGCAAAGCCGCGTCGTTCAAGGCTTTTTCGACTCGTTCATTTAAGTCGGCTTTGTTTTTGTGAATGCCGTTGATGCGAATGCCGTAGGCGACGTTTTCAAAAATTGATTTCGGAAACGGATTCGATTTTTGGAAAACCATTCCGACTTTGCGCCGCAGGGAAACGACATCCGTATTCGGTTCATAGATATTTTTCCCGTCAATCGTCACTTTCCCTTCGACGCGGGCAATCGGAATCGTGTCGTTCATCCGGTTCAGCGTGCGGATGAATGTGGATTTGCCGCAGCCCGATGGACCGATGAATGCGATGATTTCGTGTTCGAGAATGTCTATCGAAATGTCGTGCAAAGCCTGCGCCTTGCCGTA
Organism: Pyrinomonadaceae bacterium; assembly: GCA_026785925.1. GTDB lineage: Bacteria > Acidobacteriota > Blastocatellia > Pyrinomonadales > Pyrinomonadaceae. Next base: position 12,383 of record JAJAZE010000122.1, on the reverse strand, counting down.
GAAAAAATTTAAATTTGAAACGCTGATTTTGCTCATTCTGTAAATAAAATCACTATCTTTCTAACTCATCTGACGCAATTTAAGAATTTTCACCGCAAAGGAACAAAGGACGCTAAGTTTTTTGAAAGACGTTTAATGATTCTAATTTTTCAACCGAAACCGGCTTTTTAAACGAAAAATTCTATCGTTTTTAATCATTGGAAAGAATCCTAAGTGTGCGGACTGAATTATTTTATAAATGCTTTTCAAACTTACTCAATAAGTATCGAAAAGTCGCGTGGATTCAAATTTGAACATCTATAAAATAATTTAGTCCTTCTACTTAAACAAGCCTTTTATCAATCATTTTTTACTTTGCGTCCTTTGTTCCTTTGCGGTGAAAATTCTTCCGACCTGTACAAAGTAAGTTTTTAATACTTTTGGCGCGTCAAAAAGCGCACGATAATATTGATAAATAAAATCAAAGTCACCAGCACGAGCGTCGCCGCCCAAGCCTTCGCGTGCCATTCTTCAAACGGCGAAATTGCGTAATTGTAAATCTGCACGGTCAATGAAGCCATCGGCTCGTCCAGATAAATATTGTAAAAACGACTGCCGAACGCCGTAAAAAGCAGCGGCGCGGTTTCGCCTAAGACGCGGGCGACCGCGAGCATCGCGCCGGTCGCAATCCCGGTCATCGCCGCCGGAATGACAATATCTTTCGTCACGCGCCACTGCGGTGCGCCGAGTGCGAGTGCGCCTTCGCGCATTGATTTCGGAACGAGCCGCACCATTTCTTCGGTCGTGCGCGTGACAATCGGAATCATAATCAGCGCGAGCGTGACCGCACCGGCGAGCGTCGAAAAATAACCTTGCTGCAAAACTACGACGGCATAAACGAACACGCCGAACACGATAGACGGAATGCCAATCATCGTGTCGGCGACGAATCGAACAATTGTGCCGAACCAGCCGTCGCCCATTTCCGCCAGGTAAGTTCCGATAGCGATGCCGAGCGGAATCCCGACGAGCGATGCTAAACCGAGCAAAATCAAAGAGCCAACAATCGCGTTCCCGATACCGCCCCCTTCGCCGACCGGCTTTGGCGTTTGCACCAGAAACTGCCAACTCAGAGAGGAAATACCTTGAAAAGCGATATAACCCAAAACGAGAATTAAAACGGTAATCACGCCAAACGCGCACGCGGCGGTCAGCGTCGTCATAATCGAATTGGTCAAGCGTCTTTTATCCATTACGTTAAACAGTTGTCAATTATCAGTTATCAGTCAAATTTTTTTGATAGCTGATAACTAAATTAATGACTTTGCGCCGTCTGCCGCGCCACACTCAAAATAAGCAGTTTCGCCAAACCATTGACGATAAAAGTTACCAGAAACAAAATCAATCCCATTTCAATCAACGCGCTCAAATATAAATCTCCGGTCGCTTCGGTAAATTCGTTGGCGATGACCGACGCAATCGTATAGCCCGGGTCGAACAGCGATAGGCTGATTTCCGGTCGGTTGCCGATAATCATCGTAATCGCCATCGTTTCGCCGATAGCGCGTCCCAAACCGAGAACAATCGCGCCCGCGATTCCCGAATTGGCGTTTGCCAAAACGATTTTCGTCGTTTCCCAGCGGGTCGCGCCAAGCGCGAGTGCCGCTTCGCGCTGCGTGACCGGCACGGCTTCCAAGACATCTCTGACGACGGCGGTGATAATCGGCGTAATCATAATCGCCAGAATAATGCCGCCCGACATCATTCCGATGCCGTTTGCCGTGCCTTTAAAAAACGGTAAAAATCCGAGCGTCTGCTGTAAAAACGGCTGCACGTAGACGCGCAGCAGCGGCGCGAGAACGAAAATTGCCCATAAACCATAAACGACCGACGGGATTGCGGCGAGCAGTTCGACCAGAAAAGCCATCGGACGCGCCAGCTTTTTCGGAGCTTGCTCGACAAGAAAAACCGCCACGCCGACGGAAATCGGCGTGGCAATCAGCAAAGCCAAAATCGCCGAAACAAGTGTGCCGTAGATAAACGGCAACGCGCCGAATTCGCCTTTTATCGGGTCCCAGTTTTGTCCGGTTAAAAAACCGAAACCGAATTCCTTTATCGAAAGCCACGAACTTTGCGTCATCACGGCAATCATCGCCGCGACGATAACCAGAATCAGCGTGGCGCATAAAGTTAAAACAATCCGAAAAATGCGGTCGCCTAAAATGTTATTCGTCCGCTTCTCACCGGAGATGTTGCTGCCCGTTAAATTGTTTTCGTCTTGGTTATTGGACATTCGTTGCTTCCGCCCGCAAAATTTTTCCGCCGTGTGTTATCGAATTGATTTTCGCCGTCGCGCGTTTGACCATTTCCTGCGGCAAAGGCGAATAATACAAAGGCTGCGCGAAAGATTGTCCGTCGTTAATTCCCCACAAAAGAAAATCCACGATTGCTTTGCCGTTTTTCTCATCGGGCAATTCCTTGTAAATGACGACATAAACGTAGCTGGCAATTGGGTAGGCGTTCGCGCCCGCCGCGTCGGTTATCGAAACGCGCAAATCTTCGGGCGTGTCGGCGAGCGATTCCTTCGCCGCGTTCGTCACGGTTTCAAAATTCGGCACAATATATTGTCCGGCACGATTTTTTATTTCGGCGACCGGCAATTTGTTTTTCACGGCGTAAGCGAGTTCAACATAGCCGATGGTATTGGGCGTTTGCTTGATTTGCCCAGTCACGCCTTCGTTGCCTTTGCCGCCCAACCCGACGGGAAAACTCGGAGACGTTCCTTCACCGACTTTTTCTTTCCATTCAGGACTGACTTTCGACAGATAACTGGTGAAAACCGCGCTCGTGCCGCTGCCGTCCGAACGATGCACGACCGTTAAATCGGCTGACGGCAAGTTGGCTTCCGGGTTTTCGGCTTGAATCCGCGCGTCGTCCCAGCGGTTGATTTTTCCTAAGAAAATATCAGCGATAACGTCCGGCGAGAAGCGCAACGGTTTTTCGACTCCGGCGAGATTGTAAGTCAGCACGACCGCGCCCAAAATTACCGGAATATGAACGATTTCGCCGTCCGCCGACTTCATATCTTCGTCCTTTATCGCCACGTCGGTCGCCCCGAATTGAATTGTCCGGTCTCTGGTTTGTTTGACACCGCCACCCGAACCGATTGATTGATAATCAATCCGAATATTCGGGTTGATATTGCCGTATTCGCTGACCCATTTCTGCATCAGCGGATTGATGAACGACGAACCCGCGCCTTGAATTTTAACTGTGTCGCCGCGTCCTTGTCTGCCGCTGAAGCACGCGAGATTGGCGAGCGATAAAACGATAAAAACGATTGCCGGAATTTTATTCGGGATAAACGAACGCATAATATCTATCTTCAGATAAGAGTGTTACAACAAAACAAACTCGAAACGCATTTTGGCTTTGACGAAAGTATTTTCGCCCCGTGAACTTTAAAAATACAGACATTTGATAACTCGAATTGTGGAATTCACGATAGCTTTTAATGGCATTATTATACTCGAATTCTACAAATTGGTAATTGCCGAATCGCAAAATTTAACATTCATTTAACATTGTCCTAACATCGCCCGACGAAGCTGATTTCAAGAGCAATGTAATTGTTGATACGCAGCTTTTGTAAAATTTCGATTTGTGTATACAATCGTAGAAATCATTATAAGCGGGAAAAATTATGGATTTGATAAATGAATTGAGTAACGAACTTGCTTTAACTTTTTTGGTCGAAAAGAAATTTACCGGGAAAATCGAATCGAGCGATGTGCCGTCTTTAATTGACAAAGTAAAACATATTCTCCAATCCGTTCCGCCCGTCGAAACCGCCAAATTTCCCTCTGTCAGAGGCGTGGTCGTGAAAAGTATCCCGCACCGAACCATTTAACCGAACTCCGAACAGCCGCTGAACATTTTCGTCTAAACCTGCTTCATTTTCCGCTGCTTCATTTTGTCGCTTTCAATCAAACAAGTTATCCGGCAGTATAAAGCCGTTTCGGATTTGGCGGCTGCCGCCGAATAATAGTTTTCAGCAAACTTTTCACAAAGCGAAGTTCATCAAAACATCGCCTTTTCGGTCTTTATTGCTTATCATCGGATTCTGCAATAACTTAAAAAAGGTGTTTTGTAAAATCGAATTTGGGAGGAGAGAATGAGAAAATTTAATTTGGGTAAAAATTTAACGGCAATGTTGATGGCTTGGACGCTGCTTGTCCTGCCGCTGGCGGCGTTCGGGCAGACGCGCATTGCGATGCCGAAGAACAAATATAAAGTGCAGGATGATGTCAAACTCGGACGGCAGGCATCTTCGGAAGTCGAACAGCAAATGCCGATTTTGAACGACGCGGAATCAACGCGCTACGTCTCGCAGGTCGGCGAACGGCTGGTTCGTTCTATTCCGCAGCAGTTCCAGCAGCCGGCTTTCGATTACAGTTTCAAGATTGTCAACGCCCGCGACATCAACGCTTTCGCGTTGCCGGGCGGACCGATGTATGTCAATCGCGGAATGATCGAAGCCGCTTCTAAAGAAGGCGAAATGGCGGGCGTGATGGCGCACGAAATCTCGCACGTCGCGCTGCGGCACGGCACGGCGCAGGCGACCAAACAAAGCAACCCGCTGAATCAAATTCTCGGCATCGGCGCGATTCTCGGCGGCGCGGTTCTCGGCGGACAAACCGGCGCACAACTCGGACAGATTTTCGCCGCCGGATATTTTCTGCGTTACGCCCGCGAATATGAAACGCAAGCCGACATTCTCGGCTCACAGATTATGGCGAACGCCGGTTACGACCCGCGTGATTTGGCGAATATGTTTCGCACCATCGAACGACAGAGCGGCGGCGGTTCGCGCAATCCCGAATGGCTGAGCAGTCACCCCAATCCGGGCAATCGTTACGAAAACATCAATCGTGAAGCGCAGCTTTTGCGCGTCAATAATCCAATCGGAAACACGGCGCAGTTTGAACGCATTCAGAGCAAATTGAAGCGAATGCCGCAGGCGCAGACGATGGCGGAAATCGAAAAAAGCGGCAGAAACAATCAAGGTTCGACGCAATCTCCGACTGCGGGCGGCAGATACGAAAGCCGCGTCGCGCTCCCATCTTCGCAAACGCGCGTTTTTTCGAGCGGAAATTCGCTGCGAATGAATGTGCCGAGCAATTGGCGCGAGTTTCCGAACGAAAGCGAAATCTGGTTTGCTCCCGAAGGCGGATATGGCAATGAAGGCATCACGCACGGCGCATTGGTGGGAATTTATCGCGGCAACAGCAGCGATTTGGCGCAGGCAAGTGAAGATTATGTCAACGGAATTTTGCAGGGCAACAATTATCTGCGCCAGCAATCGAACTTTACGCGCACGACCATTAGCGGCAGAAACGCTTACGCGACCGTGTTGTCGGGACGTTCGCCGCTAACCAACCGAAACGAGATTGCGACTGTTTATACGACGCAGCTTCGCAACGGCGAGCTATTCTATATCGTCGCGGTGTCACCCGAAAACGAATCTTCAAGTTATAACGCGGCGTTCCGCAATATGATTCGCTCGATTCGTTTGAACGATTAAAGTGAAAAAGGGTCAGTAAAGATAAAAGTGAAAAAGGGTAAAAGTTTTGTTGAGCAATCTCAAATTAACTTTTGCCCTTTTTCATTTCACAAACGTTGTTCGGTAAATCGGTAAATCTTTTTCTTCGACCGCCGTTTCACGTTCGGTTTTAACGGCGAACGGATTTTCCTCAATTTCAATCTCGCGCAAATCGGCGTTTTCCCGAAACAGCGCGAACATTTCTTCGGCTAAAGAATCAACATCGGTTTGAATGAAAATCTTTCCCGACGACGGCAAGTGTCGAGCGACGGTCTCGACCAAAACTTTGTCAACCATCCGGCGCTTGGCGTGTTTTCTTTTAAACCAAGGATCGGGAAACTGAATCGTCACCGTTTGGAGAATGTCGGCGGGCAGTTCCGTCATCAATCGGTCGAGCGCGTAAGTCGCGTTGGTAAATTCGTAGTGCAGATTGGTCAAATTATTTTCCCGTGCCAGCCGGTTCGCCTCATTAACCAGCGGCTCGCGGATTTCCACGCCGAGAAAGTTTTGTTCGGGAAAAATCTCCGCCATCTTTAAAATAAATCTGCCCCGCGCACAGCCGATGTCGAGATGCATCGGCAAATGCGGGCGGGCAAAAATGCTTTCCAATCGAATCGGCGGCGGCGTGAACCGATAAAACGGCGAAAGCGGATTAACGTGCTGGTGAACTCTGACTCGCGGCATAAATAAAAGGGAAACTGGTCGGGTTACTGAACGACTTTCAAAAGCAGCAGAATACTGAAAATACAGGTGAAAACGAAGATTAACAGCGCGGCGTAACTGAATAATTCGGTCACTGCACCGACGGTGCGCGGATTTTTCTGCAAATCGCGCGGAATTTGTATCAAACCGTAAATCGCGCCCGCCGCAAATCCGCCGAGGTGAGCGAAGTTGTCAATAATCTGATAAGCGATCAAACCGAAAGCGGCGATAAATCCGATATTGATTAAAAGGCTTTTCAAAAAATCAGGCGGCAGTTGGCGTTTGCGGCGAAAAGCATAGACGGCGAGATAACCGAACAAGCCCATAACGCCGCCGGACGCGCCGACCGAGTTTCCTTCCGGCAAAAAATATAAGCTGCACAAACTGCCGCCGACGATTGCCAGCACAAAAACAATCAATAAGTGTGCGCGGTTCGAGAGATGTTCGATCAGTCCGCCCAAACCGAGCAGAGCCTGACCGTTAAAGAAAATGTGCAAAATACTGCCGTGCAGAGCCGCGCCGGTTAAAATGCGCCAATACTCGCCGCGCACCCAAAAATCAGACTTCTGCAAACCGGCAATTTCCCGCGATTCGTCCAAACCGACCGACAATTGACAAAGCATCACGGCAACGATCAACCCGACGAGCAGATAAGTAAAATAAGGCGGCGCAGCTTCCGTCTGCCGCGCAAATTCAATCGCTTCGGGCGAGGCAATTAAATCTTCGATTTTCAAACTGCGAGCGTGATAAATGCCCCACACGCCGCCCGCGAAAACAAATAATCCGAGAATAAAAGCAACACTCCGAAAAAGAATCGAGAAATCGGGATGCCAGCCCGCCAAACTGAACAGCACGAGCCAGCCGAGATGTGCGCCGACCACCAACGCGCCGATGCCGACTGCCCAAAACGCCCGCTTGCGAATGGCGTTTTTCCGTTCACCGAGATATTCCTCCGGCGTTAGCTGCCGCTCGGGAGTTTCGTTATCGTTCACATACTGCATAAAGTTCAATTACGAATTACGAATTACGAATTTCAAATTATGAATCAAAAATCTTCCGCCATTCGTAATTCGTAATCTGAAATTCGTAATTTACATAGCGAGTCCGCCGTCCGGCTGGATGACTTGTCCGGTAATGTAACGCGCCGCGTCGGACAGCATAAAACAGGCGATTTCAGCGACTTCCTGCACGTTGCCGAGTCTGCCCAAAGGAATCTGCGCGAGGATTTTTTCGCGGAATTCGGCGTTCATCTCGCTTGCCATCTCTGTTTCGATTAATCCGAGAGCCAGCGCGTTGACCGTAATTTTCCGGCTGGCGATTTCTTTGGCGAGCGATTTCGTCAAACCGATCATTCCCGCCTTCGATGCCGAATAATTCGTTTGTCCGAGCATTCCGACCACGCCGGAAATCGAAGAGATATTCAAAATCGAGCCGCCCGTTTCATTTTTCATCATCGGACGCAAAACCGCTTTCGAGAAATTCCACGCGCCTTTCAAATTAGTGTCAATCACCGCGTCCCAATCCGTTTCTTTCATTCGCAAAATCAAAGTGTCGCGCGTGATTCCGGCGTTATTGACTAAAAAATCAATCGTTCCGAACTCCGCCGCCGTCTGTTTGCAGAACTCAGCGGACGCTTCCGTATTTGCCACATCACACTGCGCGGCGAAACATTTCACGCCCGCGCATTCGATTTCCGATTTCAATTTGTCGGCTTCGTCCGCGCTTTTTGAGTAATTAAAAGCGACATTCGCGCCGCGCTTTGCCAACTCCGACGCAATCGCCCGCCCGATGCCGCGCGTCGCGCCCGTGACGATTGCCGATTTTCCTGTAAATTGTTTTTCGCTCATTCTTTTAAATTACTTCTTTGGGGAATTTTTGCTGAATTTTATGATAAATGTCTTGCAGCACGAGTTCGCAGTTGACGGAATGCAGTTTGACTATATCGTCAGGCTGGCGAAACTCGAAATACGTCCAGACATTGCGCTCTTTTCGCACGAATTGTTCGACGCGAAAAGGTTCTTGAGCGATCAAAACATATTCGTTAAAACTTTCGATTGTTTGGTAATACTCAAACTTTCCGCCTCTGTCATATCCTTCGGTTGACTTTGAAAGCACCTCGATAATCAACATCGGATTCAAAAGCGTATCTTCAGTTTCGTCTTCAAAAAACTCTTCGCCGCAGACGGCAACGACATCGGGATAAGTATATTTTCCGGTTGCCGCGATTTTTACGCGCATATCGCTTCCGTAAACACTGCATTCGCGTTCGAGAAGCTGCGTGTCGAGCAGACGAACGACATTTACCGAAATTCGATTATGACGTTTATTTGCGCCAGCCATTTCGTAAATTTCGCCGTCAAGTAATTCGTGGCGCACATCGGCTTGCCGTTCGAGTTCGAGATATTCGGCGGGCGTGTAAAATTTAGAGTTTTTTTGCGCGAGTCCCATTCTAAAAAGGTTTTCCGTCTTCTAAAGTGTAAATATCTTCGGCTTCGTCGCTCAAAAACTCAAAAGCCTCATTTTTTGCAGCCGTTTTCAACCAGTCACTTTCACTAAAATCCTTTCCGTCTTCGTCATACAAAACAATCACGCGCACACGATTCGACGCATTTTCCGGCAATTCTTCGTCCAAAACAATATGGTGATTTACGTGGATTGTTCCCGTTGTCTCGATGGCGGTCAGCATAAATAAATTTCCCCAAACTTGATTTTACTATAAAGTTCGACTCTTCAACAAAATTGATTGTTGATACCGAATACAGTATCATTTTGAAATGGATGACGCTGAAGATTTGCTGATCGAAAAGCTGATTACAGAACTTCAATCAAGCGAAAAGAGTATTCGCTTTTCCCGTCTTTTGACGATTTGCGAAAATGTTTTCGGCGAATATCGCACAAGCGGCAGTCATCATATTTTCAAAACACCGTGGCAAGGCGACCCGCGAATCAATCTGCAAAAGTTAAAAGGCAATCTCGCCAAGCCATACCAAGTTCGGCAAGTGCTGCAAAGCCTTCGCAAGTTGAAGGAAGTTAAAAAGAAAAATGAACAAGAAAACAGATAAAAAAGCTAATAAAGAAAACACGCCGAAAGTCGAACAATATCTTTACAGCGTCGGCTGGTCGGAAGAAGACGCGGCTTTCGTGTCGCGGGTCGCTGAATTTCCTTCGTTAGCGGCGCACGGCGACACGCTCGAAAGTGCTTTGCACGAAATTAAAAATGTTGTCGGATTGGTGCTTCAAGATTTAGCGGAAACGGGCGAATTTATCCCGCAGCCTTTCGGCAGACGTTCATTCAGCGGACGCTTGGTTTTGCGAATGCCCGAATATCTGCACCGCAAACTCGCGCTCGAATCAATGGAGCAAGGCGTTTCGCTCAATCAATTGTTGAATTTGAAACTGGAATCGAAAAGCTAATGATTTTGATATAATTCAAGCCGGAGGTTAAAGTTATGCCGAATAAAAAGAAAACAACGCAAAACTCAAACGGCAATGGTTTGCGCGACTACTCGCATCTGCCACGCGCCAAAGATTTCAAAAAGCCTGAAAAACTTACCGAACTGCAAAAAGAATTGAAAAAAGCCACTCACGAATTTTTGCAGGCTTTGGAAGAAGAAGAAAAGAAATATGGAATATCCGTTGCTTGATACGTCCGTTTTTTCGACCTACAAAAAACAAGTTGAATTTGAAATCGGAGAAGAATATCTCAGCTTGTTTTAATCCAGTGTGCCAATTTATTTTTGAGGTTTTCCAGACGTTCGTCGGAAATTTCGCCGATTGTGCCGAGAAAAATAGAATCGGAAACAACCGCGAGTCTGGGCAGGCGAACGATGCTGTCGGTTTTTAAACCGGACTGAGAAAAATCGGAATCGGTGATTGAAATCGCCTCGTCAATTCCCAAAACGGTTTGTTGCGTTTGCGTGGAAATCATACAAACCAGCCAATCATCGTAGCCGGACGGTAAAGGCGCGAGAAGAAGCGCGGGGCGAGTTTTGCCGACGACCAAATCGGTTTGCGGAAAGCGAAAAAGAACAATTTGTCCGGCTCGTTTTACCGCCATTTTACCTTCAAATCCGCTTCCGTATATTCGGGCGTGTCGTCATCTTCTAAGCCGCGCATCGCCTGTATCAAAGAAAAATCAGACCACACTTTTTCTTCGGTTTCCGTTTCGCCGCGCATCGCTTTTTGTGAAAGAAATTCAACGAAGTGCAGAACTTCCTGCTGGTATAAAGTCGGCAATCTTTGTAATTTGGAATTTATTTGTTCGGTTACAACCATATCTTGATAATAATCAAAAGCTATTTCAATTGCCAATGTTTTTCGCTCCTTCAAATTTTTATGCTTGTTCCGCTCTCTCTCTCCTCTCCGCCAACTCGCACTCGAATCCATTCAGCAAGGCGTTTTGCTCAATCAATTGTTGATTGAAAATTGGAAATGAACCGATAGTTTAAAGGACGTTTACTTTTCCACTCTGCAAAATCTCATTAATGTTTTCTTTAGTAATTTCAAATTCAATCACATTTCGATTTGAACTCGGCGCAGTTGGCAAATTTATTAGTTTTCCGTTAAGCCGCATTTGCAAATCTTTTGCTTTCAATTTTGAGTAAGCTAACTTCAAACTTTGAGCTGCCTGAAAAGATTGTAGTGAATTAGAGGGAACGATTATAGATGTTCTTTTACCATCTATATTTACTCCCATAGCGATTGCGCCGTTTAATGATTTGATTTCACACTGAATTATATTAGTTGAAGGTGTTAATTCTGCTGTGATACTCACCGCATTGACATTTGTTGCTTTCGTATTGACTGACACATCCGTTAACTTATTACTTGCTGTATTCTTGTTCGATTGTATTTCAATTGATTGTTTATCGTGGTTTTTGTTTGAATCAGGTTGTTTTGACTGATTAGTTAAAAAATAAATGCCCAAACTAATCGCACCCACTAAGATCAAGCCAAGTGTAGCAAACATCCAAACATCATAAGATTTGTTCTTTTCGTTTTGTCCGAAGGTTTCTAAAGGGTGAAAAATTGTCTTTGTTTCATCTTGTAAATTTTGAGCGGAAATCGGCAAACTTTTCTGTGTTGGGGAAATAGCGGAAATCGGCAAAATCTCCGTTTTGGGCAAATCAGATTGCATAAAATCGGAAATCGTTTCGCCTTTCCAAATTCGCCGCAAATCTTCGCGCATCGCTCCAGCCGAAGCGTAACGATTTTCGGGCTGTTTCGCCAATGCTTTCGCAACTACATTTTTCAAACTTTGCGGAACATCGGCGGGCAACGGCTCGAATTCGCGCATCATTATCGCGGCAAGCAGCGCGGACGGTTCTTTTTGCGGAAAAGGAAGCGTTCCCGTCAAAAACTGATACAAATTTACGCCGACCGACCAGACATCCGTTTGAATCGAGCGTTTGCCGTCCAACGCTTCGGGCGACATATAGGCGAATGTGCCGGAAATGTTTTGGCTTTGGCTGGCGACGGTGGTTCGCAGGGCGCGGGAAATTCCAAAATCGGCAAGGCGCGGCGTATTGCCTTGCAGCAGAATGTTCGCGGGTTTCAAATCGCGGTGAATGATGTTGCGCGAATGCAGAAATTCCAAACCGTCGAGAATCTGAATCGTCGTTTCAATCGCTTTTTCAGGCGACATTTTACCGTGCGTTTTCAGCCATTGTTCCAGCGAACCGTCGGGCGCGTATTCGCTGACGATGACGATTTGCCCGTCGCATTCGTCGGCATCAATAATCGGCAAAATGTTCGGATGCCCGCTCGCCTGTTCCCACAGCGTCGCTTCCTGTTTGACGGCTTCGTGGTCAATCTGGTCGTCGTGCGGCAACGTGACGGCGACTTTCGTCGTCACGAATTTGGCGCGGCGTTCGGCAAGCCAGACTTCGCCGAAACCGCCGCGTCCGAGTTTGCGGATAAGCGTGTAAAGTCCGATTTGTTGACCTTCTCGAAACATTTTTTAATCCTCAATCTCAAGCGCGATTTTTAAGGCTCGATTCAGTTCTTTGATTTTTTGCAATGAAAGCGAGCCGATGTAATTTGTTAATTTGGATTTTTCAATGCTGACGAGTTCATCGCAGTGAATACAGCTATCGTGCTT
>JAJAZE010000121.1 GCA_026785925.1 Pyrinomonadaceae bacterium | reverse complement strand
CAGCATCGCCGTTTTCGCTTCGATATTTTCACTCGCCAGTAAATTGTCATATTCGCCGCTGTTTTCTATCAGACAAGCCGCGATGCCGAGTGCCGTCGGGCTGCCGCCGCGCACGCCGAAAACATCGTCCGACTGTTTTTCGCGCAGTTCCTTCCGCAAACTCAAAAGTTTAACAACCGCTTCGGTATCGGCTTTGTTATTTTTCAAATCTTTTAAAAGCAAACGATTGACCGCCGCGCCGCGCCAATTCTGCATAATCCTTCGCAAACCGAGAGCCGTCGGCGGCTCCTTCGTATCCAGATACGCGATGCGCTCGATCAAAGCCTCGACCAATTCGTCTTCGGCATCGGCTTGACTGACAAGCTGCATTCCCAAAAGCGGCTTGATGTCCGACGGATTAAAAGGACGATTGACACCGTTTGACATCATATTGTTCGACACCATCCCGCCCGTTATTTGGTCGGTCATCGAACTCATCGGGCGCGGCGGCGGCGGCATTTCGCGGGTGTCAACCGAAATAGAATTGCTCGACATCGGCATTTCCGCATTTTTTTCGCCGTAGGTTTTCGCTATAAATTCAAGTGCTTCGATTTGTTCGGGAACGGAAAATCCGCGTGACGCGAGCAGAGCGCGGACGACCTGCCCGCGCTGCCACGCTTCGACCTGCGGCAAAATCTGCCGCAGAGCGGGAATGGCACGAACATCTTTCTGCATCGCCAACGCGCCGACCGCTTCGTCGCGCAGCGGATAATAATCGCCGCCTGATGAATTAGAAGCACCGTTATAGTTTTTCATCACCATCACATTGGCGTTCACCACTGCCATATTCGCATTCATCTGCGGCGAAATATCATTCAGATTTTGTTTTTCATTGAGAAGCGCGATCAATCCCGGCACACTCTCCGGCATCTGATACTCACGCAGGGCATTGACCAATTGCTGTCTTTCGTTGTTAATCTGTTTCGCCCACTGCGGATTTTCCAGCCACGGCAGCAATGCCTGCACAACTTCCGGGTTTTTCTCGCTCAAAAGCGTCGAAAGATTACGCACCGCCGCGCTTCGCACCGCCGGATTATTACTTTTGACCAGTTCGAGCATTTTCGCCGTGTATTTGTCCGACGGCGAATGATTGAGCAGCGTCGTCAAACCGGTATAGCTGGTTCCGTTGACGCGCAAATCGTGCAGCGTTTCATCTTCTAAGAGCGAAAAATACCATTCGTCGCGTCCTTCAAAATCGCCCGCTTCGACCAAAGCGTCCATTGCCAAATCACGATTGCCCGGCTTTTCGCTTTTATTCTCGACCGTCGCCTGCAATTCCTTCCGATACTTTTCGGCATCAAACGAATCCTTTTCCTTTACCGCGTGATTATAAAAAGCCCAACGCGCCAGAGTTTGCGAAATCGGCTGGCTGCCGTCGTTAATCATTCTTTCCAGAATCGGACGCGCTTTGTCCCAATCAACCCGCGCCAGAGCCAGCAGTTCATCCTGATTCGTCACATATCCGCCGGAATCGGAAGCCTGTCGAGCGACGCGCAAAAGATCGTCGCTGAAATACTCGCTGTGATAAGTCAGCCAACGCTTGACTGCCTCGCGCCAGCCGGTCTCGAACTTCTTTTCGGAAATTTCCCGGTCGTAAAAATTTTTTACAAAAGCAGTCGTCTCGCTCGTCTCTGGCAAAGCGTTTATCAAACCGGGCAGCAGTTCGGGTTTTTCTTCTATCCGAGCGCGGATTCTCTCCGCCGTTCTTTCCGAAGGCGTGGGCGCGTATGTAAATTTGTCGTTTAGCTGATTGATCGTTTGCCAGTAAGCAATTAACTCTTCGAGCGGTGCGTCGTCGGCGGGCGGTTTGTTTTTATTGAAAAAATCCGTCGTGCGAATCTTCCGGTCATTGACGACCAATGGATTCGGCGGCGGCGGCGCGGGCAGATTTAGCAAACTTTCCAGAAGGTTTTTTTCGGCTTGAGTGGACGGCAGGAAAATTGATAAACCGGAGATCAACAGAAACCCACAAAAACCGACGGCGGACAAAAATCTTTTCATATAAAAACATACTCCTGATCCAGAGATTTGAACTTATTTGATGTAAAAAAGCAAGATGTTTTCCAAGCCTTGCGGTAATGCCTCAATAAAAAAGTTAAGGATGAATTTCTAGGCAAGCGGCGAGAGTGGACTGCCAAACAATTCTTCGGCAATATCCAGATTTTCATTTTGGCTTAAGCGGTTGAGGCTTTCGATTAATTTATCGCGCGGGTTTGGCTCTCGTTTCTTG
>JAJAZE010000120.1 GCA_026785925.1 Pyrinomonadaceae bacterium | reverse complement strand
GGCGGCGGCATAATTTCTAAATCTCCATTGGCGTTGGTTTCGATTCGGAAATCTTCGTTATCCGCATCAATTTGATAGAGTTCTTCGTCGGTAAATTTATAACCCGGAACTTTGACGACGAAAAAAAACGGTTCGGGAAATTTCAGATTGATATTTCCCAATTTCACGACGCGCTTTTTTTTGGAGATTTCTTTGACAGCCTGCATAACCCGTATTTTAACTCAATTCGTAAGGAATGGTAAAATTTTCACCGTCGCCGCCGTTTCATTGACCTTTAATTCCGTGCCTTCCGCCAAATAATCGTAACGCACAAAAGCCAGCGCGATGTGTTTTTCGAGTTTCGGAGAAAAGGTGGCGGAAGTTAGCTTGCCGGCATTTTTGCCGTCGAGAGATTTTAATTCGTCGCCCGGTTTTGCTTCCGCTTCCAAAATCAATCCGGTTAATTGTTTGGCGATGTGTCCGCGAAAATGGATGCGGGCGATGATTTCCTGTCCGATATAACAGCCTTTCTGGTAGCTGATAAGTTCCGCAATGCCGAGTTCGGGAACGATTGTCGTCTCGTCCATATCAACGCCGTATTTTGGAATGCCGTTTTCGATTCGCAAAACTTCGTAAAGCTCGTCGGAGAGGCGGACGGCGTTTTGGTTTTTAAGCTCGCTCGTAAAGTTTTCGGCGGATTCATTCGGCACAAAATAATCCGCGCCGAAATCACTCTGAAACTCGATCAATTCTCCATTTTCCGTTTTCCAGTTTCCATTTTCCATTAAATTCCCGTTTTCCGTTGAAAAATACCGATAATTCTCCGATAAATCTTCGACGTGAAAATCGCCCGCGAATGTAAAACGAAACAGGTTTTTGAAAACTTTTTCGTGCGTTTCGGCAACGGTTTCAAAAAGAAATTGATCGCCTTTTCGCAAAACGCGGACGACCGCCAGCAGTCTGCCCTGCGCGTTCGGAAAAGCCGCCGACATCTGCTCGTGATCGGCGAGTTTCGCCGCGTCGTTGGTAATTAAACCGTTCAAAAACTGCACGGCTTCTTTGCCCGAAACGGCAATCAAACCGCGCTTTTGTTCGTAAAATCCAATGCCGCCGCCGCGAATTTCGTCGTATTGATTGGTTGATTCCTGTTTCATTTTCTTTTAAAAAACTCGTCGTATTCCTTCTCAAAAAATCCGGCGATTGCCGTTTTGCCAATTACTAAAACCGGACGTTTGAGAAAAGTGTATTCGCCCGCCATCAGATCGAGCATTTCCGCGTCCGTCAAAGTTTTATCTTTTAATCCCAACTCACGATACAAAACCGAACGGCGCGAGAAAAGATTTTCCGCGCCGCCAAGCATTTCCGCCAAATTTTCGATTTCCAAACGGTTGAGCGGTTCTTCTTTGATGTTGCGCTTTTTGACGTTTGACACCCGATGATAATCGAGTCGGCGCAGGGCTTTCTGACAAGTCGTGCAGTTCGGCAGTCCGTAAAAATAGATTTCGTTCATAATTTATGGCTCGACATAAGTGCATTCGATTCCTTTGGTCGAGATTTTTTCAAATTTTTCCTGCTTGACGTTTGCCCGCCACGCTTGTTTGACCTGGTAAGTTTTCTTCTTTGGGGAGAACTCCGCCATCACGATTAAATCGAGCGATTTCTTACTGCCGCGCTCGCAGTTTGAACTG
>JAJAZE010000119.1 GCA_026785925.1 Pyrinomonadaceae bacterium | reverse complement strand
GCTTATTGCTCGCTGCTCACTGCTCACTGCCGACTCGCTACACCATAAAGCCCAAATTTGAACTACTGAAGGCGTTGATATTTGGGAAGACGAGCGGAATGTCCGTATTTGAAAGTCCGAACCAACGCGCCAGAGTCGCGGCGTATTGTTCGACCGAAACGGACGGAATGATTCTGCCGCGTGTTTCGGCATCGTCGGGACCGGCGGTGACGAGCGTCGGGAAAATCGAACCGTTCGAGGTCGGTCTGCCGTAAAAGTTGCCGCCGAGAACCGCGCCGCCCATCACGAAATGATGTCCGCCCCAGGCGTGATCCGAACCGACACCGGAACCGGAACCAGCCGGATTAAGCGTCCGGTTAAAATCGCTCATCGTGAACGAAGTCACGTTGTCGGAGATGCCCTGCGCGACCGTTTCGTCGTAAAACGCTTTGAGAGCCTGACTGACCTGCGTCCACAAACTAGCCTGATTTGCTAATTGACCGCTGTGCGTGTCAAAGCCGCCGAGTTGGACGTAAAAAACCTGACGGCTCATATTCAACTGCGTGCGGAACTTCATCAATTTCGCCACCTGTTTGAGTTGATTGCCGAGAACCGTATTCGGGAAAGTCACGGTCAAAACCGGATCGGTGCTGAGCTGCTGGCTGACATTGATCGCCTGCTGCGTAATCACGCTGGCGGCTTGCGTCATCGAATAATTCAAATCCGCCGCGCGGATGTTGTCCATCGCCGTGCGCCGCGCCGTTTCCTCTGCGGTCGGAGTCACTGGAAATCCGTTCAATGCCAAAACCTGATTGAGCGGTGTCGGCGAAGGCGCGACGATTAACGGTGTCGAACTGTTGCCGACGGTATAGACATTTGCGCCGGTCGAAAGCTGGCTAATCATCGGAATCGCCGCGCCGCCGTTCAAGTTTGCCGTGCGGTCGGCAAGTCTGCCGCCCCAGCCGGTCGAAGAACTGTAATTTGAAATCGCGGTTTTAAATTGCTCAACTTGGTTCGAGTGCGAAAAAAGCTGCATCGGACGCGCCGCGCCGGATTGATACTGCGCTCTGGTGAGCGGCTGCATCAAGGTTCCGACGTTGGTGACGACGGCAAGTTTGTTTTGATTCCAAAGCGTGTGCATTTCCGCCATACTCGGATGAAAACCGTAAGCGTCGCCGTTCATCGCGGGCGGCGTAATCGAAAGCAGATTGGCTCGCGGAATCGCTAAACCCTGCGGCGAACGCGCCGCCGAATACTGACCGTAGCCCGCGTCGTAATTCGGAATGACGGTGTTGTTACTGTCGTTGCCGCCCGACAAAAAGACGCACACGAGAGCTTTATAATTTCCGCCGTCGCCGCTGCCGTCAAAGTCCTTCTCTTGTGCCAGAGCGTTAATCAAACCGAAATGACGCATCTGCGTCGCCATCGCCGTCATCGTCAATGCGGCGCAGGATGTTTTTAAGAATTCTCTTCTATCTGCCATAAAAAAATATCTCCTTATCGGAACGCCGCCATTCGGGTCGGCATCGTCTTTGCCGCCCGACACGGACGGCGTTCCAGATTGATTATCTCTGCACCTGATATTGCGACGAAGTAAGCACTAAATAAAGCGCGTTCTGGGTTCGTCTCGACGGATTGTTCGCGGCGACGGCTTGCACGGCGTTGATAATTTGCGTTTTCACCGTCGGCGACATCGAATTATTTAGCAATTCCTGGTTGAGCGTATCCGCCAGCAAAATTCCGGTCGGATCAGTCGTCGCCAAAGCCTGATAACGCGCCCAGCTAATCGAAGTGCCGTTGGGAATGCCGCCGACGGTGTTGATCGGAATTCCAATGCCGGGAGTGCCGGTTGCGTTATAAATAAATTGATTGATTAAATTCGGTCGTTTCAGAGCCGTGCCGGTGGTCATAATAGCGAATTCGGGCGCGGCTAAATTCGTATTCGGAATAATGTAATCCATCGGGTAATAATTGAACACCGAAGGCGGATTGAAAACATCCTGGTCGAGATTTAACGTCAAACCGTTGATGACACCATCGCTCTGAGTAGTCCGCACCGCACCGCGCACATCCAAAGCTCGTAAAAAGTTCGTCGCGTAGATCACCGGCTCTTTTAAATGTCCGTAGTCGGGATCGGTTTTGTTGTTGCCGCGCGCTTCCGGGTCGAGCAGAATGGCGCGAACGACTTTCGCCAAGTTGCCGCGCTGACCGCCGCCGCCCTGCACATCGCTGAAAACGTCGGCGATGCGTTTGACGTAAGCCGGTGTCGGGTTGCTGGTGACGAGTTGCTGAATCAACAATTTGCTGATAAACGGCGCGGTGTTCGGATGTTTGAAAATGTTATCCAACGCCATCTCTAAATCCTGTTCGGCGGTTTGTCCGGCGGGAAGAATCGAAATCGCGCCCGGATAATTCAAAAGCTGCTTTTCCGTTTGGTCGTGACTTGCCGGATTAAGGAGCATCGCGTCTTTGAAATTCCTGACACCTGTCGTTCGATTGGGGCAAGTCGGACCCGTAACTTCACAAAATCCCCAGCCGGTGAAAACTTTGGTAAATCCGTTGACCGTCTCCTGCGTGTAACTCGGAATGCGGTTGCCCTGCCCGTCGAGTTTCGGCGTTCCGTCCTGATTCAGCATATCGAGACCGATGCTGAAAAGCTGTAAAATTTCGCGGGCGTAGTTTTCGTTCGGATTCTGGCGGGTGCTGATTATCATATCCAGATAATTGCCCATCGCCGGATTCAATGTTATTTCCTTCAGCAAATCGCGGTATCTGCCAAAGGCATTTCTGTCGAGAATTTGAATATACGGAGCCATCCGGCTCGGCTGCACGGTTTCGCGTCCCGACACGACGAAGATTTGGTGCAGCGTCCACGAAACGCGCCGTCTCAACTGCTGATCTTCGCTGTATAAAGCCTCACGGAAAAACCAGTTTTGAAGCGGATACATCGTGTAATTATCGCGTTGGCAAGGAGTAAGAGTACACGTTGAGGGAATGTTGTCCGCCATCAAAATCGGGTTCGGCATCGGAAGCGTCGAATAGCGAATCGCGCCGTTGGCATCGAGCTTCGTTTCCATCTGCTGGCTGATCCAGGTCGGATAACTGGTGCGCCGTAATTGATTTTCCAAAACCGGATTTGCGCCGAAAGTCGCCTGCTGCATAAATCGCACGCGGTCGCCGGTATACGGCAAACTGGCGGAATTGGGCGGGTCGAAAAACAGCGGCTGATCGGGCATCGGAGTCGGCACTGCGCCTTCGTCGTCCTTAAGTCCGTCGCCTTCGTGACCGATGGCGAGACGGACGCGGTTGCTTGCCATTCCGCGCCAATTAACGCGCAGTAAAATGTCGCCGACATCGCCCATTCCGGCGTGTAATTTAAATGTCAAAGCGTAGACCCAAGGTCGCTCGGCGGTCGGCGCGAGCGAAACGATTTGGAGCGGAAAACGATTATACCGCCCGTCCATCGCGTCGGCGCGAAAAGCGGTCGCGCGTTCGTTCGGCAAAAGGTCAATGCCGGTCACAAATACCGTGATGCGCGTTTTTCCGCCGGGACTAAAGACGCGCGAGTCTGATTCCAAACCGCGCCGGGCGGCGGTCAAAGCCCAGGTCGAATTCGCTTCGCTGACGATAATCGGCGCGGCATCAATGTTTTCTTCCGCCGAAACGGTCGTCAAACAGAAAGCCAGACAAAACAAAACGCCGGACAGCCCGAACAGGCGCAAGCGGCGTTGGATAGAAAATTCAGACGACATGACAGTCTCCTCCTCGTAAATTTACACTTTGGGACGACATCAAAAAAGCTGATGTTTTAAAATTTGCTTTGCGGGTAAAATTGATTCGTTTCAGATAAAACAGCGCAGTTTTCACCAGGCAAACAACCGAAAATTTTGTTGACGCAGTGGTATTTAGATCACTGACAAAACAACTATTCTTCTAATACAATAATTGGCGCAACAGGTACAAAACGAATAAAAGTTATATTTTTATATCTCGTTTGCGTCAAAAAAGCAAATTTGACGGTGTTAAATGTCGAGATTTTTTGTCAGCAGTCAGACAAAATTATTTTGTCTGACAATTTTTCGCTGCCGTTTTCTTAAATTATCTATTTTCGTTGTTCACCTCATTTAATTTTTCCGACTAATTGATTTAAAGCGTTTTCGATTGCCGCCTTGGTCGCGTCGTCAGGCAATCCGGCGATTTTTTGTTTTGCCGTTTGCTGCGCGACGATGGTTTTACCGTCTTTTTGGTAAACGGTGACGATGACTTCCGCTTCCGAGTCGCCGATTTTTGCCGCGTCGGTGTTGCCGGTGACTTTGCCGAAAAGTCCGCCGACTTTTCCCGCCTTCGATTGTTTCGCGCTGACGATTTCCACGCCGACGACGTAATCGAATCTGCCGTTGGTAATCTCGTTTGGCGAAGTGACGAAGCTCGCGGCAAAGCCTTTGGCATTCAAACTTTCCATCATCGTCTGGCGAATCGCGTCCTGATTGACTTTTGAAGCATTGCCCGAAAAGAAATCGAGTCCGACGTATTTTTTGCCGGTAGATTTGCTGTTGCCGGAATTTGTTTTCACAGTATTTTTCGGCGAATCGCCGTCCGCCATCGCCATCATTTCCGACATCGAAGGCATCGCGTAAAGTTCCTGCGAATCATTAACCAATCGGTAATCTTTGCCAACCTCGAAAAACGCAGCGTTCAGCGTCGAGCGCGAAATTTCGAGCGTTTAGGTGCGAATCGTTGACGCGACAGTTCCTTTTGAATCAAACATTTTCATCGTGCCGTCAAGCAGAAATCCGAGTTTCATCGTGCCGCTTCGTTTATAAATAACGCGGTCACGGCAGTCCGGTTTTGAAGGCGGCGCGTCGGGCGTGTCAATCGGACAATTAAAATCAGCCGAAAAATCGGCATACCAGCCGTCGGTTTCCATCTTCGATTTGCCCGCGCCGCCGCACGAATCGGCGGACGATTCGATGATCTGCAAAACTTTCAAATGCCGCGCCGTCAAACCGAACATTTCCCGGCGTTCGCCCGTGTCGGTAATGGTGTAAGTAATCGTTACTGTTCCGCCTTTGATGGTTTTCGTGACGGTTTTCGGCGCACTCACGGACGACGCATCGTCGTTGAACGGGTCAGCCGTGTAAAGTTTTTTCCGGTCGTTGACCTGCAAAGTCCGGCGCAAATCGCATTGCGTAATCGTGGCGATATTCGGCATAAAATCACCGGCTTCTTCACTCACCACGATTTTCGTCTCCCGCCGTTCGCGTGCGCCTTTGACCATTCTGGTCTGCTCCATTCCTTGCCCTTCGACCGTTACTCTCTGCTTGATTTTGACATCGGCGAACAATGCGGAAGACGCGGAAACAATGATGACAGCCGACAAAATTAAATTGATAAATTTATTCATAAAAAAACTCCTCAAAATTTACGCCGAAACCTGCGGCGCGTGTCTGAACCATTCGCGGCAGCGAACGGATTTAACTTTAAGACTGCTTGAATCATTCGACAAACTTCCGATTTTGCGCCTCGTTCAGAGTCCAAACTTTAGTTTGTCTTTCCGCCGCGCTTCGCTGGCGGAAACACACGCTGAAGCGTGGACTCTGAATGAGGCGCAATATGTCGCAAAACTTTCGCTTATCTGCTTATCAAATGTCAAACCGCGCTTTTGCCGCTGCGAAAAACGGGAAACTCGAATCAACGAATTCTCCGCTCATCGCTAGTTAAAAAAAAATTAAGGCAATAAAGTCGAAGGAACCGCGACATCGCCGGTTGCGCCGAATTTCGTCACTGCCTGCCGGAAATCAGCGCATTGCGGAATATACCAATTGCCTTCGGCGGCGCGGTAAGTCGAAATTTCCGTTCTGCCGTCGCCGTTGTAATCGCCCGGAATCAGCGCGTCGGAGTTTGCGCCCCACTGACGGTAAGCTGCCGTGCCGGTTGCGCTGTTCAAAATATACCAATCGTTGTTTGCCGGACGAACGATGGCAATATCGGTTTTGCCGTCGCCGTCGTAATCAGCCGGAACGCGGCGGTCGGCTGCCGTGCCGAACTGCTGCGCTCGACCTTGATTATTGGAACTTTGCAGAATGAACCAAACGCCGTTTGACGGGCGGAAAATCGCCGCGTCCGCTTTGCCGTCGCCGTCGAAATCGCCGCGCGCGGCTTTGTCGCCAACCGTTCCCCACGGCACGAAGGTTATCGTTCCGTTCGGATTATTTAATGTTCCGCGATAAAAGAAATAGCTTTGACTGCCGATTGCCGAATCACGATAAACCGATGCGTCGGCTTTCCCGTCGCCGTCCCAATCGTTCACGGTCAAGACATCGCCGGTTTGTCCGAACTGCTCGAAGCGGTAAGTGTTGGTCGAACTCTGGAAAATATGGAAAAAAGCGGAAGCCGATTCGCGCCAAACGGCAAGGTCGGTTCTGCCGTCGCCGTCGTAGTCCGCCGCCGCCGGTTTAT
The DNA here is from genome assembly GCA_026785925.1 of Pyrinomonadaceae bacterium. Lineage (GTDB taxonomy): Bacteria > Acidobacteriota > Blastocatellia > Pyrinomonadales > Pyrinomonadaceae. Next base: position 371 of record JAJAZE010000119.1, on the reverse strand, counting down.
CCGAAGCGATGCCGAATTGCTGCGCGGTGATTCCGTTAGTCGAGCGGTTAATAAACCACGTTCCGATTGACGGGCGATAAACGCTCAAATCCGTTCGCAAATCGCCGTCGAAATCGTTCTCCGTGCGCGTAAATAACGCGCTGCTGCCGTTATACAGAAAAAATCCGCCTTGTCTGCTGATGAGAATATCGGCTTTACCGTCGAGATTCGCGTCTATCACGGCGAGTTGACGGGAGTAGGTAAATTGACCGGCAAGTGCCAGTGTCAACTCAAAAGGCGTTCCGAAACCGCCCGCGCCGTTGCCGGGCAAAATCGTGAAATTTGGAACTCCGGCAGTTGAAGTGATACGCCGAATGGCGAGGTCAACTTTT
>JAJAZE010000118.1 GCA_026785925.1 Pyrinomonadaceae bacterium | reverse complement strand
CCATTTCACGCGAAATCAATGTTGACGCAGATGACGAATGCCAGACGGTGATGCAGTGCAAAACCGATGAGCTATCGAAAAAAGCCGCTTCGGGTTTGATTCAGCACTTGCAGGATCTACAGAAAAATCAAGAAGTCGCCGTGCCGCAGCCGATGCGCCGCGCCGGTTGAAAAATAAGCAGGCAGCAGCAGATGGCACGAGGCAGGGGAAATTTGACTGCCGACTGCCACTGCTTTCTGTTAACCCGATTTTGAGTTGTGTAGACTGACCGTCCTGCTTTCTCCAAAGACAGAATCTCACGCACAACTCAAAACCTCACTTACTACTATTTTCTAAGATGATGCTCAATCAGATTTTAGAAAATAATTGTAATTTACAATTAAGGCGCGAAGTTTCGATTTGAAACTTCGCGCCTTTTAGTTTTTGACGATTGACTCGAAAATTCACAAACTCGCTCAAAAGTCTTTGAGGTTTGCGCGTTTTCATAAAATCGAATTCGTCTGCCATAATAATTAAAAATTAAATTATGCCGATGAAAAAATATCTATATTTGTTTTTTGCTTTGCTGATCTGCAATGTCTGCGCGTTTGCCGGTTTTGCCCAACCTTCCCAAACGAGCCTCAATCGCGTTCGCAGTTACGATGTTCAGCATTATACAATCCGCGTCAGTTTTGACCGCGCCGAAAAGAGTGTTTTCGGCGAAACGATAATTTCGTTAAAGCCTTTGAAAGACAATTTCAGACAACTAGAATTGGACGCGGCTGAAATGAATTTCGATTCGGTGCAGTTGGTCGCCGATAATAAAAAAATCGCCTTTAAAACATCGAATGACAAAATTTATTTAACGCTCGATAAAGCATATTCGCCCGACGATTTAATTTCCATTCGTTTCAAATACTCGGTCAAACCGAATAAGGGCATTTATTTTGTGGATGAGGAAACGGAAAACGGGAAAGTCACTCGCGCGGCGCAAATATGGACGCAGGGCGAACCGGAAGAAGCGCATCACTGGTTTCCGTCTTACGATTTCCCGGACGATAAAGCGACGAGCGAACAATACATCACCGTTCAGGAAGGCGAAACCGCCATCGGAAACGGTGAATTACTGGAAATAATCAAAAACGCCGACGGAACGAAAACTTTTCATTACAAAATGCCGGTTCCGCATTCAACGTATCTGACATCGTTCGTCGTCGGAACATATATCAAAGTTACAGATGCCTATAAAAATACGCCGCTCGGATTTTATATGTATCCGGGCAGCGAAGAATCGGCAACGCAGATTTATGGGAAAACCAAAGAGATGATGCGCGTTTATGAGGAACTAACGAAAATCGAGTTTCCATATAATAAGTATGACCAGACTATCGTCGCTAATTTCAATTTTGGCGGAATGGAGAACATCACCGCGACGACGATGGCGGACAGCGAGATTTTTCTCAATAAACCCGATGTCGTTGAAGATTTGGTTTCGCACGAACTCGCGCATTCGTGGTTCGGCAACCTGGTAACTTGCCGGAATTGGGCGGAATTATGGCTTAACGAAGGCTTTGCGACTTATATGGAAGCCGCTTACCGCGAGAAAATGTATGGACGCGCCGATTATCTGCGAAAAATCCGCGATGATGCCAAACAGTTTTTCACCGACGATGCCGTCAATAAAAACCGTCACGCGCTCTACAATAAAACGGCGCGACCGAACGACGCGCTTTTTGATGTGACGACTTATCAAAAAGGCGGCGCGGTCATTCACACTCTGCGGGAAACCGTCGGAACGGAGAATTTTTGGAACGCGATTAACATTTATCTTCAGCGTTATAAATTTCAAAACGTCGAAACGCCGAATCTGCAAAAGGCGATGGAGGAGACATCGAAAATGGATTTGAACTGGTTTTTTAATCAATGGATTTATCGCGGCGGTTATCCGAAAATCAAGGTTGAGCAGGTTTATAGTAAGCGGGAAAAGCGTTTGGAATTAACGATAACGCAAACGCAGGAAGCCGACAAACTAGTTCCCGAAGCGTTTATTCTGCCGATGGAAATCGAAATTACAACTTCCAGAAGTGTTAAGACGGAGAAACTGCAAATTAAAAAGCGGTCGGAAAAATTTTCTATCAAACTCGATGAAGAGCCGATAACGATTTTCTTTGATAAAAACGAAAAAATCCCGCTCAAATCGGTCAAGGTGCAACCGTTGAAAAGTATTGCCGCCGGTAAATAAACTTTTTCAAATCAAAAAAGTTCCGCGCAATAAACGCGGAACTTTTCTCTTTGAGAAGACTGGTGTCTTGTTTGATTCGTTGAAAAAAATCAAAGGCACGAAGAACACGCAAAATCGCACCTGTTACGGCAGTAATTTCCAGTGACTTCTTCACCCACCTACGGAGTTAGCTGTCGGGCTAGGGAAGAAGAAGTGTCCCTGCGGTTTCTTTAGCAAACCGCTTCGCCCCGTGTTTTATAAATCCTTTTATAAAACAATTGGTTCCCCCGTGTTGTTTTTCCTGCGTCCAACAACTTCGGCGATAAGTTTTCAACAATCCATAATATATCACTCAAATATTAATTTAGCAACAATTATTCCGACTATTTTATTTCGCCGGAAATAACTGATAAAGCATCAGATAGACGATTACGCCGGTGATTGAAACATAGAGCCAGATCGGGAAAACCAGCCGCGCCAGCTTTTTGTGAATCTCGAACCTCCCTTTTAAAGCGCGCCACAGCACGACTAATATAAAAGGCGCGACGACGGTCGCCAAAATCGTATGCGTCGTTAAAATTGTAAAATAAACCGGTCGAATAATCCCTTCGCCGGTGAATTTCGTCGGACCCAAACCGAAATAATAAGTTCTGACGGCGTGGTGAATCAGGTAAAAAGTCAGGAAAATGCTGGATAAGGTGAACGCGGTCAGCATCGAAGCGCGGTGTTTTGAGATTTGTTTGGTGCGGATAAAATAAAAACCCAAAATGAGAAAAACGCCGCTCAAACCGTTCAGCGTCGCGTTCAGATGCGGCAGAATTTGCAGTATATCCATAATCGAAAATCTACTTCCAGAAACCGAGCAGAGCAATCAAAACCAGCCAGAGTCCGTCCATAAAATGCCAATACCAACTGACGGCGTTGGCAACTTGTTTCCGTTTAGTCAACTCTTCGGGCGAAGAAGTTTCCTGTTGGGTTCGCAACACGATGAAACCGAGCGCAACCATTCCTCCGATGACGTGCAGGGCGTGAACGGCGGTTAGGATATAGAAAAATCCGGCGTATGGATTGCTTTGCATGTAAACGCCGCGCTGCACGAGCGCAAACCACGTGAGCAGTTGCGAGGCGATGAACATTCCGCCGAAAACCGTCGTCACTAAAAACCATTTTTTTGCTTTCCGCTGATTATCGGCGTTCAGAGCGTTCTGCGCGATTTTATAAGTAAGGCTGCTCGATAAAATCAAAAACGTGCTGATCCAAACTTGACCCGGCAAATCGAACGGATTCCATTCCATCACGCCGTTCGTCGAAATAACGATATACGCGCTGATTAAACCGCCGAAAGTCATCAGAACGACGAGCAGCAGAAACCACATTGCAATACGAAACTTGTCTGAAGAATTCGGCTCGGATTCCTCGATAAAATCGTTGTTCCGATTATTGTCGCCGCCGCCGCCGCTGCCGCCATTTTTGTTGCCGCCGTTCGAGCCGAGTCCGCCGCTCAAACTCGAACGAAGTTTTTTCTTCTTTGGGTCTGTGACGTTTGTTTCGATGGTCCCGACTTTCATAAATTAAACATTAAAATACAAAATTTAAAATTAACGAAAACTTGTCTGAACCGAACGCTCACGCCAACGATTTCGGCTCATCTGATTTTTCAAATTTATTTATGGGTGAAAACCAGCAGTGCAAAAATTATGGGCAGATAAATCACCGAAACGAGCAGCAGTTTTCTGGCTTGCTCGACTGTTTTGGCGCGGGCGGCGCGGATGCTCGCCGTTAAAAACCAAACTCCCAGCAAGCTCGCGCCGACCAAATAAACCAATCCTGCCGACTCGTTAAAAAAGTTCGGAATAAAAAACGGCGAAAGACTGACCGGCAAAAGCAGCACCGCGAAAATTACGATTTGCCGCGCCGTAATCTTTCCTTCCGGCTCGATCACCGGCAGCATCAAAATTCCGGCTTTGGCGTATTCCTCTTTATACATCCACGCAATTGCCAGAAAATGCGGAAACTGCCAGAGAAAAAGTATCGCAAACAAAGCCCACGCGCCGAGCGATATTTCATCCGCCGAAGCCGTCCAGCCCATCAAAGGCGGCAATGCGCCCGGAATCGCGCCGATGGCGGTCGAAGCCGAAGTGCGCGTTTTTAAAGGCGTGTAAAGCAGAACGTAGCCGACGATGACGATTAAACCGAGAAATGCCGTCAGACCGTTGACCAGAAAAGCCAGGTAAATTTCCCCGACGACGCAGAGCGAAACTCCGAAAACCAGAGCTTCGGTAAATGACAACTTTTGCGACGGCAAAGGTCGTTTGGCAGTGCGCGTCATCAGCGCGTCGGTCTTTCGTTCCCAAACCTGATTGAGCGTTGCTACGCCGAACGCGAGCAGCGCAATTCCGAGCATTGAATTGATAAAAAGCAGCACTTTAAAGTTATCCGGCGCACCGAGATAAAAGCCCGCCGCCGATGTCATAACCAGCATAAAAGCGATGCGGGGCTTGGTCAGTTCCAGATAAGCCGCGAGCTTTTCGCGCACACCGATTGCTTTTGTCGCCTGAATTTCCGCCGTTACTACTTTCATTGAGTTTTGGTTAATCTTAACTATTACCAAGAGTAGCTTGGAAAAACCGAATCTTCAAATCATCAATTCCTAAATAAAACTTCTATTTCTTAATAGTCCAACTAATTTTACGCAGGATGACAAATAAATTCGGCTAAGTTATTATTTTTAGTGAAGGATTATACGATTATTAAATAATGTCAGTCGCCGAGAAAACATTAAAAAGACGCGCCGAAGAATCTGTTAAATCAAAACTATTTTCGCCGGTTGACCGCACTCTGAACTTTTTGAGTTCGGTGCGTTTCGGTGTCGTTCAGCTTTGTGCGCTCGTCTTATTATCGCTCGTCGGAATGTTGATCGTTCAGCAGAACGTCAACGGTTTCGACGCTTATTTCGCGTCGCTGACACCGGCTGAAAAACTCGTCTACGGCTCGCTCGGACTTTTCGATATTTATCACAGTTGGTATTTCAATTTTCTCCTGCTGCTGCTTTCCCTAAATATCGTGCTGGCTTCGATTGAGCATTTTCCGTCGGCTTGGTCTTATTTTGCCAAACCGAAACAGAGTGCGACGCGCGGCTGGCTGCTCCGGCAAAAACAAAATTCGGTTGTGCCGATGACTGGCGCGTCAGAACAGGAAATCGCGGAAAACATCAGCCGCGCATTTAAAAATAACGGTTTCAAACCGCGAATCGTTGAAGGCAGCAGCACTTTATATAATGTTGATGAAAACGGCAGCAAAAATTATTCGGACATTATCAGCCAAACGAATTTGTATGTTTTCGGCGAAAGCGGCAAATGGAATCGTCTGGGCGCGTATATCGTTCACGTTTTTTTGCTGACGTTATTTCTCGGTCATTTCACCGCTTTGCAAACCGGTTTCGATGCCGACGTGCGGATGATGCCCGGCGAAATGACCAAAGAAATTCAGCTTATCGAATTTAAACTCGACAAACAGGAACGCTTCGCCGTCGGTTTGCCGTTCACGATTACCTGCACGGATATTCAGCAAAAATTGATTGATCCGAAAGGCTCGATTGAAATAAATAATACCCTTGATTGGCGGACGCAAATCAAGATTGACGACCCGGAATACGGCACGACCGTCGCCGATGTCAGTTTGAATAAACCGTTTGAATATCGCGGCTACCGATTTTTTCAGGCGAGCGCGATCACGGTCGGCAGTGCGCGAACGATGAGTTTAGAATTAACGCCGCAGAACGGCGGGCAGCCGTTCACCGTTGATTTAATGCGAAACGGCGCGACCGTTTTGCCCGACGGCACGAAAATAGATTACGAAGCCTTTTTTCCCGATTTTGTTTTAAATCAGGGCAAGCCTGACACGCGCTCGGCTAACTATGTTAATCCGGCGGTCATCTTAAATATCACGACACCCGATGGCGAGCGCAAAACCGCTTACGCTTTCGGCGCGAAACTGCCCGACAACGTGCCAATCGGTGCGCCGGTTGCCGGTTACAAATGGCGGCTCGGAAGTTTTGAAAAATCGCCGCTGGCACACGTTTTGTCAATTAAATACGATCCGTTTAACGCGGCGTTCGTCGCCTGGTATATCGGCGGTTTCGGTTTAATCGGCGCGTTGTGTTTTGTCTTTTTCGTTTCGCACAAACGAGTCTGGGCGTTAATTAGTCCGACAGACGATGATAATTACGAAGTTGTTTTCGGCGGCAGCACAAATCGAAATGAACAGGGATTTGAAGAGAAATTCAAGAAAATCGTCGGCGAATTTGGAGAAAGAAAAAATGCCGACGGTAATTAGGAAGAAAGGTTTTCAGGTTATTATTTGGACTGACGATCATCCGCCGATGCACGTTCACGTTTTCAAAGCCGAAGCCGAATTGATTGTTAACTTGGGCGACCGGCAAGCAGCGGTGCGGGACAATTATGCGATGAAAAGAACTGATGTGCGGCAGGCATTACGGTTAATTGACGAGAATAGAAATTTATTGACCGAAAAATGGAGGGAAATTCATGGCTGATTTGAAATCGGGTAAATTTGAAATTGATGAAGCGGAGTTTGAACGCCAATATATCGAGGCGACTAAACGCGGCGAGAAAGCGTTGCGCGAAGAACCGCGAGCGGTTGCCGTGCGTTATGACCGTCAACAAAAGCGCGTCATTATTGAATTGAATAATGACGCGACTTATATCTTCCCGCCTGCTTTGGCGCAGGGTTTAAACGAAGCTACTGAAGAGGAAATAGCCGACGTAAAAGTTTTGGGACAAGGTTTCGCGCTCGAATGGACGATGCTCGACGTGCATTTCAGCATCAAAGGCTTATTAAGCGGCAATTTCGGGAACAAAAACTGGATGTTGAATTTAAACGAGCGATTGTCTAATAACACGACGGCTCAAAAGCCGTCACGACTGCATCGGAAGGTGGCGTAAAATTTATGCAAGAAGTAAGAGAAATTCCAAACGACATTATAATCGGCGGAGAAAATTCCAAAAGCGATTCGCAGCAAAACTGGAAAGCCTTTCTGCCCGCAATTTTGGCAATCGGCGGCGCGTTTTTGATGCTCGGTCTGCGCCTCTCAATCGGCACGAAATTTATCGCCGACGAGTCGTTGATGATGATTGCGCTTGCCTGCTATCTTTTAGCCGCGCTGTTTCAATTGACGAATCTTTACGCGCCTTCCGGGATGGCGCAGAAAATCGGTTTGTGGACGGCGAGTTTAGGCGTATTTTTCAATTTGTCGAGTTGGCTCGTGCGTTGGGTCGGAGCTTACGACCACGAAATCGCGCTTTTGCGGGAAGGCGGAAATATGATCACGCCGTGGATGTTTCGCTATATCCCGTTCGCCAATTTATATGATATGAGTCTGGCGTTCGCGTTCGGCGCGGGCATCACGACGCTTTTGCTCGCCAATCGAAAAAACTTTCAGTTTTTGAGTGCTTTCACGCTGCCGCTCACCGCTCTGATTTTAACTTTAGCGAGATTTATCGGCGGTGAGTTCGTCAATCTGCCGCCGGTTCTGGATTCTTACTGGCGACCGATTCACGTCGGCGTGGCTAGTTTGAGCTACGGTGTCGCGCTGGTTTGTTTTGCCGTCGCGGTGATTTATCTTTTGAAAGATAAGGTGAAGCCTGAAGCGATGGCGATTTGGTCGAGCGTGTTTGCGCTCGGCGTGATCGGAACGATCAGCAAATTTTCGGTTTTCACCGGCTTCGTTTATCGCGCCGGACTTTTCGTGCCGAATCCGGCGGGCGCAAAACCGTTTTCTTCACCGTTTCGACTCGATATTCCGTATGTCGGCGAGACACTGGTTTTCGCCGCCGTGCTGCTTATCGGCGCGAGCATTTCATTTTTACTTTATCTTTATCAAAATAACGAAGGCGCGAGAAAAGTCGGACATATTTTACTGAAACTCGGTTTCGTCGCGCAGATTATGGCGATTGCGTTTCTGGTTTCCGGCGTAAAATCAAACGCCGACGTTGCGGCGCGATTGCAGACGCAGCTTGCCCAAAATCAAAACCAATATGTCACGGCAGGCAGAGCCATCGCCGAGCGGGAAAATCTTTCGGCTGCTGAATTTGCCGCGCTGACACCGGCGCAGCTTGAGCAAGCCGGCAAACAATATGTGCAGACGAACGGCGCGAAAATGTTCATGAGTTTAAATACCAATCCGGTCGAACTCGCCGGTTTGATTACGGCTCTGGCGGGAACATTTTTCGTTATTTTGTTCGCGTTCCGCACCGACAAACTGCGCGAACGACTTCCCTCTTTGGAATCGCTCGACGGATTGATGTATAAAACGGCGTGTTTGGCGTTTGCAGGTTTGGCAATGCTTTTGATTACCGGCGCGATTTGGGCGAACGAATCCTGGGGCAGACCTTGGGGTTTTGACTCGAAAGAAACCGGCGCGTTAATCGCGTGGCTGACTTACGCCGGATTTCTGCACACGCGCATCTCGCGCGGCTGGTCGGGACGAAGCTCGGCTTACTTTGCCATCGTCGCGTTTTTGTTCGTTATTTTCACCTACTTAGGCGTGAGCTATCTACTTCCCGGACTGCACAGCTACGCATAACATTTATCAGTCACCATATAGTAAATCGGTGAATGATAAATGATAAATGATAAATGAATAAGAACATTGTTTTTGGAATCGTCGGTTTAGTTATCGGCTTGCTGATCGGTTTTTTTGCCGCCAACAGCATCAATAAAAATTCGGCGCAGGTCGTTTCACAAGTTCCGGCTCAAAACGCGCCGCCGCCTAACCAGCAAGTGCCGAATGTTCTCGTCAAAGAACAACCGAAGCCGACCGGAGGAATGCTGCCCGACGTTTCCGCGACGATTGACAAAGCCAATAACGAGCCGACGAATTACGACGCGCAGATTAAAGCCGGAGATTTATATCAGCAAATCAAAGGTCTTGAGAAAGCCGTTGTGTTTTATGAACGAGCGCATCAGATCAAGCCGGACGATTATGAATTAATCGTTAAACTCGGCAACACGTATTTTGATGCGCGGCAGTTTGAAGCGGCGGCGAAATGGTATGAACAGGCGTTAGCCAAAAAACCCGACGACACAAACGTCAGAACCGATTTGGGAATCACCTACGTCGAACGCGCCGCGCCTGATTATGCCCGCGCCGCTCAGGAATTTCAAACTTCCCTGAAGGCGAATCCAAAACACGAACCGACGCTTTACAATCTCGGAGCGGCTTACCTTAAACAGGGCAATTCGGAAGAAGCAAATAAAACTTTGGCGCAGCTCGAACAAGCTAATCCGAACAGTCAATTGGTCGGAAAATTAAGGCAGTTAATGTCGCAGCAGTGAGAAATTCAAAAATATCGTAAGTTCAAAAGCCCGACCAACAAACCGCGAAACGGCACGAAATAGAAAATTCATTTCGTGCCGTTTCGTGTTTGTTTGCGAATTAAATCTGATGTTACGCAAGTGACTGGAGCGCAATCCGTCCCGGCTGCATTGAGCGCGTGAGCGCGAAAAAGCCTGGCGACGGCTTTGAGCTTTCATCGCAGCGAGTATTTTTTCGCACCGAAGCGATGCTCAATGGCAACCGAGACGGATTGCGCTCCAGTCGTTTTTCTCGTTTTGCGTAACATCAGTTAAATTCTAAAAGAGAATATCAAAACAATTACTCAATCGTCGTTTTCGCCACGTCGAGAATCGAATATCGCTCGATTTTGCCGTCCTTTGTAATAATCGTCAGAATTCCTTTGACGACGTTAAAGCGTTCGACTTCGCTCATCGGGTGTTCGATAATCGAGCCGTCCTTCAAAGTGACTTTCAAACGAATATTCTCTAAAGGATTCGGAGCGGGCGGCGTTTCGACTTTTTTAATTTTCTCCTTCGGCTTTTTAATTGGTTTGGTTTCAGCGACTTTTTCGGTTTCAGTAGTCTCTTTGACAATTTCCGTCGGTTCTTTTTTGGTTTCTTTAACCGTTTCAGTTTCTACTTTGTCTTTGTCAACTCGTTCGGTGATAATCACTTCCGCTTTCTTTTCGTCTTCGACTTTCTTTTCGGTAATCGGCAGATTATTTTTTGTCAGCGTTTCGACTTTGTTCTCTTTCGGGACGGTCTTAATTTCGGCGATAATCTCTTTCGGTTTCGGAGTCGGTTTCGGTTTTATCTCGATTATCGTTCCGACCGAATTAACTCGAATGTCGGTTTGATTGTCGGTTTTAATCTGCGGCGTTTCCGCTTCAGGATTTTCCGCTAAACTTGCGGGCGCGAAACTGCCGGCAAATTTTACCCGAAAAATCGCCGCGTCGTCGTTCGGTGTGCGTCCTTCGATACGCAAAATAAGTTTTGCCGGCTGCCGCAAGTAAATGACGCGCCCCGTTTCGTTGTCGGAGGCATCGGCGTAAAGCGTGATTTTTGCCAGCGGTCGGAGATTGTCGGCGGTGAAAATATCAATATCGCCGTTCAGATTCGTCGTCACGACATTGATAAAAACATCGCCCTGCGTCGCGTTGAAAACATAAAAATAACTGGTCAAACGCGCGTCGCCGAGGTCACGCGCCAAAATTTTCCCGCTGATTTCGCTGGTCGTAATCGCCGTCGGAAAACTTTGATTGGTTGATTGCGCTTTAACGGAAAATATCGAACCGCCGAGGATGCAGAGAAGGCAGAGAATTTTCACAATTCGTAATTCGTAATTCGTAATTCGTAATTGGTTATAACCGCTCATATTATTTCCGTTAATTTTCAGCCCAAATTCTTCCGCAAATGCACGAGCCGCGAGGTTTCTTCGTAACCGAGATTCTGGTGCGCCTCTAAACTCAGTTCGTTGCCAACTTCCGAATCCGATGCCATTTCCGTGCAGCCTTTGCTCACCGCCCAGCTTTCCGCCGCGTTCACCAATCTTCTGCCGATGCCGTTTTTTCGATATTCTGGTTCGACAAACCAGCCTTCCAAATAGCCGACGTTTTCAGAGTAACAATCTTCGACGAACGAACGAATACTAGCTTCGAGAAATCCGGCGAGTTTGCCGCTGTCAATTTCCGCCGCTAAAACAAGCTGTGTTTCGTGATGCTCGAAAATGTCGAGCATTTCCGTTCGGTGTTCGTTATCGGTCAACTCGTCCCACAAAAGTTTCCTCAAACGAAACCATTCGTGAGCGTCATTGACCGTCAGCGGACGCACTCGAAAATTTTGGTTGGTCATTAAAAAGTGATTTTAGCAGTCTTGATAAAAAGTCCAAAGTCCAAAGTCCAAAGTCCGGAGTCAAACAGATGCTTAACTTCGGACTTTGGACTCTGGACTTTGGACTCTGGTTATTCCGCTTTCACATTTTGCGGTTTATCCTGAAGAAGTTCCAAGGCTTTTTTCAACTGCAAATCTTCGAGGTTCATTTTCGGAGTCGGAGTCGCCTGCGGTGTCGGAGTCGCCTGCGGATTCGGCTGTTGATTTTACTTTTCTTTCTGGTCAATCAAATCCTCGACTTCGAGCGGTTCCGGCGTGTCCGGTCGTTTGACCTCGACCGACGGTTTCACGCCCGAATCGGCGCGTTCGGCGGCGAGAAAAGTTTTTCCGGTCGGCGAAGCCCATTTTGCGGTGGTCAAAAGCATTCCGTCGCCGCCGCGCAGCGTGAACAATTGCTGCACCGTTCCCGCGCCGAAACTTCTTTCACCGACGACATCGCCGCGCTGCCGGTCAAGAACCGCCGCCGCGATCACTTCCGCCGCGCCCGAAGTTCCCAAATCAATCAAGGCGATTACCTTTCCGTCAAAAAGATGTTTGGCGGCATCAGCCGTGAAAGTCTGCGTCACTTTGTTTTCGCGCCCGATAATCTGCGCGAGATTGCCGTCTTTGATAAATAAATTAGCGACCTCGACCGCTTCGGTTATTTCGCCCGCCGCCACGCCGCGCAGATCGAGAATAATTTTCTGCACGCCTTGTTTGCTCAATTCCTGAACGCGGCTGCGAATATCTTTTGCTTCACCGGTTTCGAGGCTGTAAACCTTAATCACGCCGACTTTTCCGGCTTCGACTCTGATTTCCGATTCGGGAATTTTATAACCGCCGCGCACGACGCTGATCGTTTGCGGTTTTGATCCGGCGCGCAGCACACGCAGATTTACTTTAGAATTGGCTTCGCCGAGCAGAAGCTGCCGCGCGTCATAAAGCGAAACGTCGCGCGTCGCTTTGTTTTCGATATATTCGATCACGTCGCCCGACTTCAAACCGGCTTTTTCGGCGGGCGAGTTTTTCGTTACCGAAATCACATAAAGATACGAAGAAACCTGTGAAAACTCCGCGCCGATGCCGACTAAATTCGTCGTCTTCTTCGCTTGAAAGTCTTTTACCTGGTCAGCCGTCAGATAAGACGAATACGGATCAAGCCCGTAAGCCAAACCGCGCAAGGCTCCGGCACGAACTTTTTCAAGGTTCGGCTCGTCCACATAATCGTTTTGAATATGCTGCAAAACGCTTTCAAAAATCCGAATTTGTGCGCCCGCGTCGTTGATCGGCTGTTGGGCAAATGATGAAAAGTTTCTTAAGATGCCGCCGAAAACGGCATACAAAGAAATTGCCACCGAAACCATTACAATAAAAAACTTTCCGCGAAATGACATTTTTTACCTCTTAAAATGGAAAATGGAAAACGGAAAATGGATAATTGAAAACAGAAGTTGAAAGTATTTCCGAAGAAAACATTTTCCACTTTTCATTATCCATTTTCCATTATTACCGTGCAAGAAAAAGAAACAACTAATTCGGGCGATTTTACAGATGTTTTTCGCGCTCCGTTCGAGGGCAGACTGCTCGCGCTTGATTTGGGAATGAAACACATCGGTGTCGCCGTCAGCGATGAACTGCAATTTACCGTTCGCCCCGTCGCCGTTCTCGAACGTCGAAGCTGGAAAAAATTTCTCAAACAAGTCATCGCTTTTCTCGACGAGTTTGATGCCGTCGGGTTGGTTTTAGGTTTGCCGCTCAACACGGACGAATCGGAAAGCGAAATGTCGGTCGAAGCCAGGCGGCTGGCGCGAAACTTTTCGCTCTCCGTCAAAGTTCCCGTTTTTCTGATTGACGAACGCCTGACTTCCTACGAGGCGAAAGGTTATTTGACCAAACTCGGCTTGAGCGAAAAAGAAGTCTGGGAGCGCGTGGACAGCGAAGCGGCGGCGATTATACTGAGCGATTTCCTGAGTCTGAGAAATGAATTAAAATCAAAATGTTAAGTCGGAGCGCGGACAAAATCCGCGCTCTGGCAAATCATTTCTGCGGAATCAACAAAACAGTTTCTTTCACCGCTTTATCAATCGCCGATTTTGAGAACGGGAAAACCGGCGTATTGCCCGAATACCAATTTTCCAACTGATCTTTGTAATGAACCGATTTCGGATCGCCCGATTGTCCGGTCGTGATGCCGTGTCTGGTCGTATCCCAATTTCCCGGCGTGGCGATTAAACGCATCGAGACGCTTGCGCCGACATTCGGAGTCGCGCCCGCGCCGCCCGAACCGTTTTGCGGCAGCGGCGCGATTTGAAACTGCGAACCGATAAACGGCACAATCGCTAAAGGGTGCGGAAAATTTGATTTGACGCGCCCGCCCCAAGTCCATTTCGTCTCGTCCGCACCGAGCGATTTGCTAATTGTTTCTTTGGCTTCCGTCTCACACGCTTTGAGCAATTCAGCGTAACTCGCAAACTCTTTCGGCAGCCATCCTTTCGGCTTCTCCATTAGCAGGCGATCAAAAAATGCCGCCTCGTATGGAAGAAAAACTGTTTTCGCCCGTTCCGCGCCGAAGTTTCCCGCCAAAATTTTATTGCGGAACGCCGAACGAATTGCGTCGGCGACGAGCGCGGCTTTCGATTCGTGATTCATTCGCCCGTCCCAGCCGCCGAGCAGTTTCAAAGTTTCATCCGACGCGGCTTTTTGATTAACGACCTCGCGGGCAAATCTCGAATTAACGACGCTGAACAAATCGTATTGATAATCGCGCACATCATTGACTGAAACTTTACGATTGGAACTCAACAAATCGTGCAGTCGTTTGGCGCGTGAAATCGTATGAGCGCGGGCAATCACGCCTTGATATTTGTAATTCTGCCCGACGGTGCGCTGATTCGCCGTGACGATAAAATTTTCCGGCGGATTATACCGCGACGGCAGTTCTTCAAACGGCACAAAACCCGTCCAATCGCCTTCGCCCGTCGCGCCGTCGTAAGGCAAACTGCCGTCGCCGGTTTTCCGAAGCGGGACTTTGCCCGCCGCCGTCCAGCCGATATTTCCCTGCACGTCGGCATAAACATAATTCTGCATCGCGCCGCCCCAAAGTTTGAGAGCGTTGCGAAAATCCGTCCAGTTTTTCGCCTTTGCCAAACCGGAGAATGTCGCCAGCGAATCGTTTTTCGGCTCGAACGCCGTCCATTTCAAAGAGTATTTTTTAGTTCCGTCTTCAAAGAAAACGACTCCGTTGCGCGTGTTGACGACTTCATAAATCTCCGTTTCCGTATCGGGCGCGAGCGGATTTTTCCGCACTTTTATTTCTTCATTTCTTAAAATCGGCGACTCGAAGCCGTTCGGCGTTTTGACTTTTCCGCCCGCGTCGAATGTTTCCAGATAAACGTCCTGCACGTCGGGTCCGACGTTGGTCAAACCCCACGCGATGTTTTCGTTATGCCCGATAATCACGCCCGGCAAACCGGCGGTGGAAACGCCCGCGACTTTAAAGTTCGGCGCAGAAAGGTTGACCAGATACCAAATCGGCGGCTGCGTCGAAGGCAAATGCGGATCGTTCGCCAGAATCGCCTTCCCGTCAATCGTTCGCTTGCCGGAAATCACCCAGTTGTTGCTCGCCGCCAAATCTTCGGCGTAAAAGCCGATGCGCTCAAGCGACGATTTTCTGATCTCTTCAGCTTTCGCCAAAGCGATTCCCGATTCCTGATTTCGCATTACAGATTCCGGTTCGTTTGAATTTGGGGGTTTAGTTTCAATATCTGCCGTTTGAAATTTGGAATTTTCCGAATCTTTCCCAATCAACAAAACATCGAGCGGCGAGCGCGGGTCTAAAACGCGGGCTAGTTTTTCCTTCGGCAAATCCATCAAACTCGCCTTCATCAAATCCATTCGCCAGGTATTGCTCAAACCGTCGTCGAAAATTTTGCTAATGACAATCGAATCCGCCATCGTCCATCGGCGCGGCTGATAGCGCAGGATTTGGAATTCGACGGGCAGAGTTTTTTCGGTTTGCGCGGCGATATAAGCGTTCACGCCGCGCGTGTAATTTTCCAGCATCACGCGGCTGTCGCCCGCCGCATTTTTGATATTTTCTTCGGCAATCCGCGCAAAACCGAATTTGCGCCAGCGTTTATCTTCCTCGAGCGTCGCCTTGCCGAAAATCTCCGCCGTTTCGCCGCGGGCGACGCGCCGGTATAAATCCATCTGCCAAAGCCGATCCGAAGCGGTTACATAACCCTGCGCGAAATATAAATCGGCTTCCGTCTGCGCTTCGATGTAAGGAATCCCGCGCT
>JAJAZE010000117.1 GCA_026785925.1 Pyrinomonadaceae bacterium | reverse complement strand
TTCGGCTGGTTCGCCGTGCGCTGGCAGTTGGGAAATATGCTCGCCGAACTGACTTTGCCGACCGATCCGGGCGCAAAAGACATCGCCGCGCTTGCCGTTCAGTTATCGCCGGGCGACCCGATGGCGAATTGGCTGTCGGTAGGCACAAGGAAAAATGTTTTTACGCCGGAAGGCGTGGCGGCAACGGCGAAAAGTTACGAACAAATCGCCGGATTGTCGCCGAATGATTATCGCTGGTGGGTCGAGGTCGGACGCGCCCGCGAACAGGCTGAAGAAATCGCCGCCGCCGAGCAAGCATTTTTACGCGCCGTCGAAATCGCGCCGAGTTATACCTATCCGCGCTGGCAGTTAGGCAACTTTTATCTGCGCCAAAACCGCAGCGAGGAAGCGTTTGCCCAATTAAAAAAAGCCGCCGAATCATATACGGTCTACCGCGAGCAGGTTTTTTCGGTCGCCTGGGATTATTACGAAAAAGATACGGCGCGGCTCGAAGAACTTGCCGGAAACGCGCCTTCGGTGCGAGCCGGTTTAGCGAAATTTTACGCCTCCAAAGAACGCGCCGCCGATTCTCTGCGCGTTTGGAACACACTTTCGGCGGAAGAAAAAGTCGCCAACGCGCCGATTGCCAAAGTCATCGCGCAATCCTTTTACGAAAAACGCTTTTTTCGGCAAGCGCAGGATTTTATTCGGGAACTCGAAATCGAACCCGAAGCGCGTTTCGAGACGATCCAGAATGCGGGTTTTGAAAATCCGTTCGGAAATAGTCAGGAAATATATTTCGGCTGGAATGTCGTGCCGACCGAAAAAATCGAGATTAAATTCGACCCGACGCAGAAGCGCGAAGGCAGACGCAGTTTGCGCGTTTCTTTTAACGGTTACGCCGAGCCGACTTTGTATAATATCTATCAATATGTAACGGTGCAGCCGACGGCGAATTACCGGCTGACTTTCCTGATGCGGACGGAAAACTTGAAAAGCGGCGGAACGCCCGCCGTCGAAATTTATAACGCGAACGACGATAAAAATATAATCACGAGCGCGGCTTTTCCGACCGGCACGAACGATTGGCAGCCGGTGAAATTGGAATTTACCGCGCCGGTCAACGCCGAAGCCGTCGGCATTCGCACCGTCCGCGCCTTTTGCGGAGCCGAATGTCCGATAATCGGCGTGATTTGGTATGACGATTTTAAGCTGGAAAAAATTAAATAGTGAAAAGTGGTAAGTGGTAAGTGTAAGCAAAAAACATTTATTTCCATATACTCAGCACTTGCCACTTACCACTTTTCACTTTTCTGTAATGACGAAAGACATCGAACCAACCTGGGCGAGCAAAGTTTTATTTTTCCTGCTTTCCGCGATTATTATTTTCACCGCGCTGGCTTACGGCACGGTGCATCAGCCGACGATTGCTTTATTTTACTTGGTCGCCGTCGCGGTAATTCTTTTGTGGGCGGCGGATGCGCTGATCGGCGGCACTCTGCGCTTTAACAAAAATCTCATCCAAATTCCGCTGCTCGCCGCGATATTTTACGGCATTTTTCAAATGTTTCCGTTTGGAAGTTTGGCTGAAATTGCCGGGATCGCGGGCATTTCGCGCACTATTTCGCTCGACCCGTTCTGGACGAAAATCGCCGTCGTTCATTTCATCGCGCTGCTGATATTTTTCGCCGCGTTTTTGACGTTCGTTGACAGCGCGAAGCGTTTGCAGACCATTGTCACAGTCATTACGATTTTCGGCTTCGGCTTTGCTTTCTTCGCCATTTTGCAAGGCGTTCTCAGTCCGTATAAAATCTACGGAATTTATGAAGTGCCTTACGCCAATCCTTACGGTTCGTTCGTTAATCGTCACAACTTCGCCGCGTATATGGAAATGACGCTCTGCCTGCCGCTCGGTTTGATGTTTGCCGGCGCAGTCAACAAAGACCGGCGACTGCTTTATGTGACGGCAATCGCGCTAATGGGAATTGCGCTTTTGTTGAGCGGTTCGCGCGGCGGTTTTATTTCGCTGCTGGCGGCGGTTTTCTTTTTGATTATCGTGACGACAAAAACTAAAAAATCCAGTCAATTCGCGCTGAAAATCGGTTTAGCGGTTTTGCTGATCGGAACAATCGTTGCCGGAGCAATTTTGATCGGCGGCGAGTCGTCGCTGACGAGGTTTGCGGAAACGGCGAATTCTGAAGATTTTTCGACCAGCCGAACGCATATCTGGAGCGTCGCACTGCAAATTGTTTTGAATCATCTGCCGTTCGGTGTCGGATTCGGCGCGTTTGGTGTAGCTTATACGCCTTACGATTCTTTCAACGGATTGGCGCGGGTCGAACAGGCGCACAACGATTATCTGGAAGTGCTGGCGGCTGCCGGAATCGTCGGTTTATTGATTGGCGGATTTTTTATATACCGTCTGTTTCGCACCGGTTTGGAGAACGCCGGAACTGCCAACAAATTCCGGCGCGGCGTATGTCTCGGCGCACTGGCAGGCTGTTTCGCAATTCTCGTTCACAGTCTATTTGATTTCGTGCTGCACACGACGGCGATTTCGGTTTTGTTTCTGATGCTCGTGTCGCTGGTCGTTGTCAGCGGCAATAAATTCCCCGACGACATCGGCGAATCCGAACCGCAGCGCAGTCGTAAGAAAAGTCGTTCGGCGAGCGTCACATCCATTGAGAAGGGAAGGCGACGAAGAAAAGATTAAAATTTTTTGAGTCGGAGCGCGGATTTCGTCCGCATCAGCGCAGAAGCGCGAGACCAGCCGTTGCTAACAAATTTTCTGACAACGCAAAGCAACGTCGCTCTCGCTGCGTTGGCGGACAAAATCCGCGCTCCGGCTTAGTTCGATTCGCCGACTTCGACACTGCGTTTGCGCGGGCGCGTCAAACTAAATAAATACCAAATGATGCCGTGCGCGACGTAAGCCAGAGCAATGCCGAAAAGCATATATTGCGGAAACAGCCAAATGAGCATTCCGAGCGCGGCGATAAATAAAACCAGATAAATACTTTGTCTGCCCGTTCCCGCCGTTTTGAAACTCGTATAACGAATCGTGCTGACCATCAAAAGCCCCAGCACCGCCATCAAAGTTATCATTAAAACGGTATAAATATTTGACAGATTTTCGTTGAAAACACTGAGCGGCAGCGGATGCAGATAGACGATTGAAGCGAGCAGACCGGCGGCGGGCGGAATCGGCAGACCGACGAAATTTTTCTTGTCAACTTTCGGCGTTCCTTCACTCAGAACGCGCGGTCGTGAGCCTTGCAGATTAAATCTCGCTAACCGAAAAGTGCCGCACATCAAATACATAAAAAGAACGAAAACGCCCAGATTGTGCAGTGAAGTTGATTCGTCGAGCGTCGCGCCGATTGCCCAACTGTAAATCAAAACCGTCGGCGCGATGCCGAACGTCAAAACGTCAGCCAGCGAGTCTAACTGCACACCGATTTCCGTCGAAGTGCGCGTCATTCGGGCGACGCGCCCGTCCAAAGTGTCGAAAATTATCGCAAAAACGATGGCTTTGGCGGCGTATCCGAAATAGACGGCGGCTTGGTCGGCGTTGACGGCAATCAACTGAAACGCCCGCACCGACGACAAAACCGCTAGAAAACCCATAGCGATATTTGCCGCCGTGAATGCCGTCGGGATTAAATATAAACCTTTTTTCAAGCCGCGATGCGGTGGTCTGGTTTCTTCTTCCATCAATGTAAAGTTATTCGACGAGTCGCCCGATAATAGTTTCGCCGCCGACGACTTTCTCGCCCATTTTAACTAAAATTTCGACATTTTTCGGCATCAGCAAATCGGTGCGCGAGCCGAATTTTATCAGCCCGTATTTTTCGCCGATTGCCAGATTATCGCCCGCTTTGCGCCAGCAGACAATTCGCCGCGCCAGAATGCCGACGATTTGCGTGCAGACGACCGTCATCTTTTCGCCTTCAATCGTCATCGCGTTGCGCTCGTTCGTCTGACTGGCTTCGTTGCTGGTTGCCGGTGCTTTTTTCCCTTGAAACAATTCGACTTTAACGACTCGTCCGGCAATCGGTGCGCGATTGATATGAACATCGAGCGGCGATAAAAAAACGCTGACGAATTTACCGTTTTCGCGCTCTTCGATGCGCGTCACTTTGCCGTCGGCGGCAGAGACGATAATGTTCGCTTCGGTTGGAATCGTGCGCGGCGGATCGCGGAAAAAATACGCCATAAACAGCGTCAGTCCGACGAATAAAACAACGCCGATCCAAAGCTGGAAAAATCCGAAGATCAGCGCAATCGCCAGCGGAATTAAAATAAACGGAATTCCTTCTTTTACCATAAAAAAGATGTCGCGGAGGAGAGAGGTGAAAAGTAAGAAGTGAATAAAACTTTCATTTCTCATTTCTCACTTCGTATCTCTTGGTAACATCTTACGTTAATTTCCGTCAATTGAAAAATAAAAAGCCCGTCGTCGCGGGACGGCGGGCGCAAAGGAGGATTGTATGAACAAGAAAGCAATTATCTAATCGGATTGTCTTTAGCGTAACTATACGCGCACCACGCGCAAATCAGATGAACCACCCAACCGAGCGTGCCGACCGACCCGACCCACGAAACACCCGTCAAAATCAGCCAAACTATGCCGATCAGAATTCTACCGTTATAAATTTGTCCGACACCGGGAATTAAAAGACTCAAAATACCTGCAACTATTGGTTTTCGCATTTTAGAAAATTACCTCCGCATTGATATACGGCGAGCTTGTTTATAAGTTCCGAGAAATTTAATCAGTGGATGAGAAATGAGAAGTGAGAGGTGAGAGGTGAGAGGTGAGAAATAATCAATTTAGGATTTAGCTTTCTCACTTCTCACTTCTCACTTCTCACTTCTCACTTATCACTTGCTTCACCTCAACGATTTTGCCGCGAAGAATTCGCAGGGCTTTTTTGACCATCGGATGATTTTCAGCGTAATTCCACATTTGCTCTTCGGTCGGATTTTCCGGTAAAACAGGAATTTCCGTCGAGATTTCTTTATCAAATTCAGGAATTACGAAATTTATTTTGTTTTTAGCGGGCGCAGCGGCGGTTGCCGTGCCGCCGTTGGAAATTTCGATGTTTGCCGTAAAACTGTTTTGCCCGTTGCCGCCGAGCAAAATTTCAACCATTTGTGAGACGTTTTTAAGCGGCGACAAATCATCGCCGAGTTGGGAGAGTTTTCTTTCAAAAGCGTCGTCGAGCCAAGTATCTTCGACGTGTTCGAGTTCTTCCGACGAAATCGGCAGCAGCTTGAGCGGCATCGCTTCGATAATTTTTGCGGCGTTTTCGGCGAAAGTCAGAGGCGGGACAAATTGATCGTCCGATTCGATATGATTATTCGGATTAATCGGAATTTCATCGAAAGTGGAATCTTCCTGAGCTAATATCGGTTCAGCTTTTTCATTGACGGTTTCGGCGATAAATTCAACTTTAGTTTCCGAGTTCACGCTTTTGGCGACCGGGAAAGAAACTTCTTCTGGCGGAAAATCAATCGTCAAAGTTTTTTTTTCGACGATTGTTTCAACCGTTTTTTTTTCGGCTAAAGCTTCCGTCGAAACGTTTCCGCCAGCCAACGCGCCTTCGAGTTGAAACAGCCGCTCAAGGATTTTTTCAATCGGCGTGACGCGGCGCATTTCAACCAGCTTCACCAGACCGATTTCTAAAACATAGCGCGGCTGGGTCGCTTCGCGGAGTTTGCTTTCGGTTTCGCTCAGGGAATTAAAAAAGCGAATCAAATCGGCTTCGGTGAACGGCGCGGAACTTTCCTGCATTTCCTCGCGGGTTAAAACCGCCGTGTCGAGCAGATGCTCCGCGTCGCCCGCCATTTTGAAGACGAGCAAATCGCGGAAAAAGCCGAGCAGATCGCGGCAGAAATTTCGCAAATCCTGCCCGCGTCCGATTAAATCGTCAACCACATTTAAAACTTCGGCGGGTTTGTTTTCCGCAATCGCGCGAGCCGTTTTGGTCAGCATTTCCGCGCTCGCCAAACCGAGTGCCGTTGCTACGTCCCGGCTTTCGATTTGCTCGCCGGAAAAACTGATTACCTGGTCGAAATTGCTTTGCGCGTCGCGCATCGAGCCTTCGCCGGAACGCGCAATTTCGCGCAGCGCGTCAACGGAAACGGTAATTTTTTCTGCGTCGGCGATAATTTTCAGGCGGTCGTAAATTTTCTGCGTCGGAATCGTCCGAAATTCGAATTCCTGACAGCGCGACAAAATCGTGTCGGGAACTTTGTGCAGTTCGGTCGTCGCCATTATAAATACAACCCAAGAAGGCGGTTCTTCAAGCGTTTTTAATAGCGCATCGAAAGACTGTTTAGAGAGTTGATGCACCTCATCAATTATAAATATTTTGTAACGTAGAGGGCTTGGAGGTCTTTCATTAGCAGCTTGAATTACTACTTCACGAATGTTGTCAACACCAGTATATGTTGCAGCATCTATCTCACGAATATATAAATTTTCTCCAACAGAGGCTTCTTTGCACGATGCACAAGCATTCGGGTCATTGAATGAACAAGGAGTTGCTGTTGGTTTATCTGATTTTAGACAATTTAATGCTTTTGCTAAAAGCCTTGCGGTCGTCGTTTTGCCGACACCGCGCGCACCGGAAAAAAGATAAGCGTGATGCAGACGGTCGTGTTCGACGGCATTTCGCAGAGTTCGCGTAATCGCTTCCTGTCCGGTAACTTCTTCAAATGTCTGCGGTCGCCATTTGCGGGCGATAACTTGGTAAGCCATAAACTATTTATTTACTTGTGCTTATCTATTATTGCACGGTGTCATACAACATATCTGCAACAGTATTCTATCACCAGATTACACTCTGCAATAGTTGGTAGTTGGGACATTGGTAGATTCACAGGGTTCGCCAGCCCAAATAATAGTCTGCCGGACTGCTTCTGCGAAATAGCTTATTCAGCTAACGACTCATATAGCAATTACGAGTCGGAAATCAGGGAGATTTTCAACGACATCGGATTGTAATACAAAAATAAGTTTCAAAGAAATAAAAGATAAAACCTATTTTGTGTGACTGCATTCTTTTTCGATGTTTACAATAAGTTCGATTTAGGGCAATATCTGATGACCGAGCGGGAAAAAATTATGAAAACTTTGCTGCTGTTGCTTGTTACCTTGAGTCTTGGATTCGTGTCTTTCACGAATTTTCACGCCGAGCATTCTACGGCACAGGCATTAAATCAAAATTTGCCGGCGCGACTGCCGGCAAATGAATCTCCAATTGAACAGGATGATTCACCTAAATCTTTTGATCGCTTGATTGAAAAGGCAAAGAATTCCGGGACGGTGCGCGTGATAATTGGTCTGCGCGTTGCAAATTACAAACCCGAAGGCGAGCTAAATGCAAGACAACTCAAAAAACAACGCGCGAAAATCAAACGGGCGCAAAACGCTTTGCTCAACCGCCTGAAATCATTTCGCTTGAAGGAAGTTAAAAAATTCGACAACATTCCATTTATCTCGGCGGAAGTCGGCGTGGACGCATTAACCCGAATGCAGAAGTTTAAAGAAATTAAAAGCATTCAGGAAGACGAAGCGGTCGCGCCGATGTAAAACAGATTAAATCTCTCAAAAGCTTTATTTTCCCCAAATTTATCTGCAAAAGCACGTCACTCTTGATTTATTAATTCTCAAAAGTGACGTGCTTTTGCGTTTAACAGCAAAAAACTTTCAGAATAAAAATCCCAAAATTCTTTTTTGTGGAGATATGTTTTCGTTAAATTTCGTGCCTAACAATGAACAAAAATTTCAATCTTAATTTGGCTTCCCGTGACGGAGTTTCGACTGAAACTCAAATCTATTCGGGAAAAATGCCGCCTAACAAATTTTGTAAAAAAAACTGAAATTAATTTGAGCTGTTTTTACGCTTTTTGTCGCATTGTATATTGAAAAGAAAAATTTACGAAAAATCTTTTGCCGAGCAAAAGTGAACATTGATGCGCCGGCGATTATACAAGGGTTAAATTATGAATTGCTACGTGTAATAACGCGGAGAAAGAGATGTTTTAAATCTTGAACGCGACTAAGCAAAAAATTAATTCTGAAACCGTATCAACATTGCGAAAAATCATCATCGAGAATAAATTGAGAATAAATTCGGCTATTTATAGTTTCAAAACAGTTTTGGCTGCCAGAGAATTTCCAACTTAAAACGTGAGGCTCGCCGAGTAAATTTTTTCTAAAATATAGCTAAAGGGTTTTTAATCTTGCAGTATTTTTCGATAAAGCGAAGTTAAAACAAATTACCAATTCATAGACAAAACGGAAATCGTAAAAAATCGTCAACGGTTTATGTTTTGTTCACGAAAATCAAAAAAATAAATTCCAGATTCAAATCTAAAGGAGAAAAATTATGAGAAAAATGAAAAATGTCAAAAAAGTTTTGTTTCTTTTTGGCTTAACCATCGGCTGCGGCATTTGGTTGAGTTTTTATTTTCTTTCCGCAAAAGCGCAAACGCTGACCGCCGATTCAAAAACGGCGGTTCAAGAAGATAACTTGAGAATTCGTGAAGAGAACCGAATCGCATCTTTTGAAAAATTGATTGATAAAGCTCGAAATGACGGTCCCGTGCGGGTGATAATTGGTTTTCGACTGGATTCCTATAAAAACGAAGGTGAATTGTCCGAGTCGCAACGCGCCGGACAACATACGAAAATCGAGCAAACACAAGACGCTTTGCTGAATCGCTTTCAATCTTTTCGCGTCGGTGGAGTCAAAAAATTTACGACGATTCCGTTTCTGGCGGCTGAAGTAGATGCCGAAGCATTAGATAAAATGCGGAGCGATGTGAAAATCACCAGCATTCAGGAAGATGAAGCATCTGCCCCGCTGCTCGCCCAGAGTGTTCCGCTAATCGGAACGCCGGCTGCCTGGAACGGCGGTTATACGGGAGCGGGTTGGGCGGTTGCCGTATTAGATTCAGGCGTTGAAAAGACACATCCGTTTATGGGCGGTCGAGTCATCTCCGAAGCCTGCTACTCTACCAACGGAACGGATACGACGAGTTTTTGTCCGGGCGGCGCGGCATCTTCAACTGCCTCCGGCTCCGGAGTTAATTGTCCGAGTTCAGTTGACGGCTGCAATCACGGCACACACGTCGCCGGAATTGCGGCGGGCAGCAAACCGAGTTTCAGCGGTGTGGCGAAAGGTTCCAATATTATCGCCATTCAAGTTTTTACGCGCTTTAACAGTGCAACCGTTTGCGGAGCGACGACTCCCTGCATCCGAACTTTCAGTTCCGACTATATTTTAGGACTGGAGCGCGTATTGGCTTTGAGCGGCACGATGAATATCGCCTCGGCAAATATGAGTCTGGGCGGCGGACAATTTTTTGCTCACTGCGACGTGGAGCGGGCTGCTATCAAAGCCGCGATTGATAATTTGCGTTCGGTGAAAGTGGCAACGATTATCGCGTCGGGCAATAGCGGTTATTCCGACTCGATGGGTTCGCCGGCTTGTATTTCGACTTCCGTCAGCGTCGGCTCGACCGGCGACGGTAGTCCTGGAACAATTACCGATACAGTTTCGAGTTTTTCAAACAGCGTCGGATTCCTTAATCTGCTGGCTCCGGGAGCGTTGATCGAATCTTCCGTTTTGAATGGTCTTTACGATAATTTGCAGGGAACTTCGATGGCGGCACCGCACGTTGCCGGAGCGTGGGCGGTGTTGAAACAACGCAAACCGGACGCGACCGTGACCGAAGTTCTAAACGCTCTGGTAACAACCGGATTGCCGGTGACGGACACGCGCAACAACGTTACAAAACCGCGTATCAAAGTTGATGCCGCCGTGCTGGCTCTGGCTTCTACGGCTTGCGCTTATGCGGTTGCTCCCGCTAATTCGCCGACTTTTTCGGCGACCGGCGGAAACGGCGTTGCCAACGTCGCGGTCGGCAGCGGCTGCCCTTGGACGACGACTATCAATACGTCGTTGCTCGAATTGGTTTTGTCTTCCGAACGACACAATTTATTCTCGTCAATAAAAATTTCGGATTCGCAAAACGAAATTATAGCTGCGCCGGAAACTGTATTCAGCAATTCAAGTCCAATTCCCATCAGTGACCGCAGCAGCAGTTCCAACCCGCCGGGCTTGGGTTCGCCCTATCCGTCAAACATCGCCGTAACCGGAATGTCGGGAACGATAACCAAAGTAAAAGCGACGCTTAACGGCATCAGCCAGACTTACCCGGACGATTTAGATATAATCCTTGTCGCCCCGAACGGCGCACGCTCGGTATTGATGTCGGATGCGGGCGGCAGCGGTGTCATATCGGGGGTTAATTTAACTTTTGACCAATCCGCAACAAGTCTTCTCGGCGATTCAGCGCAAATTAGCTCAGGAACTTACCGTCCGTCAAATTATCTCGGCAACAGTTCGCTTGAGCCGGGCGGTGTTGATAACTTTCCCGCGCCTGGTCCGGGAACGGCAAATCATCCCGCGGATTTGAATGTGTTTAACGGTATCACTGCAAACGGAAATTGGCAGTTGTTCGCAGCCGATGACGAAACAGGCGATGTCGGCGGCATTTCCGGCGGCTGGAGTTTGGATATAACGACATCAACCGGCACGAGCAGTTGGATAAGCATTACCTCCGGCGCAACCGGCAGCGGAAACGGGACAATTAACTACACGGTTGCCGCTAACACCGGAACGACTCAGCGCACCGGCACAATTACCGTCAACGGGCAAACTCACACGGTCGCTCAATCGGGAACTTCTACGCCGGCTCCACGGAAGGCGTTTGATTTTGACGGCGACGGGAAAGCCGATGTTTCCGTCTTTCGCCCGTCCAGCGGCATTTGGTATCTGCTTCAGTCGCAGAATGGATTTACCGGTCTCCAGTTCGGCAATCCGACCGACCGCATCGTGCCTGCCGATTACGACGGTGACGGCAAAACCGATGTGGCAGTTTATCGTTCAGGAACGTGGTATCTGCAAAGAAGCCAACTCGGATTTACCGGCATCGCCTTTGGTGCGGCGGAAGATATTCCCGTGCCTGCTGACTACGACGGGGACGGCAAAGCCGATGTCGCGGTTTTCCGACCGAGTAACGGCATCTGGTATCTGTTGCGGAGTAGTCTGGGATTTACCGGCATCCAGTTCGGACAAATGGGCGATAATCCGGTGGCGGGCGATTACGACGGCGACGGGAAAGCGGACGTGGCGGTGTATCGGGCGGGAACCTGGTATCTCAACCGAAGTCAATTAGGTTTCACCGGCATCGCGTTCGGGATCGCGGAAGACAAACCGACCCCGGCGGATTACGACGGTGACGGGAAAACCGATGTCGCGGTGTTTCGCCCGTCGAGCGGCATCTGGTATCTGTTGCGCTCGCAACTCGGCTTTACCGGCATTCAGTTCGGAGCGACCGGCGATTTACCGTCGGCGGCGGACTATGACGGTGATGGCAAAGCGGACGTGGGGGTGTTCAGAAACGGAACCTGGTATTTGAATCGTTCGACGGCGGGTTTTACCGGCGTAGCTTTCGGTTCGGCAGGCGACAAACCAGTTCCAAATGCTTATGTTCCGTAGATAATTCAACCACTTAAAGCAAAAGCCGTGAATGTTAACATTCACGGCTTTTGCTTTAAGTGGTCTGCGAGTTACTCACGGATTACGGTTAAAACCTGCCTAACTGCGCCTGTTGTTTATCGGA